>CABRWN010000093.1 GCA_902474645.1 uncultured Collinsella sp. | reverse complement strand
TCGACGGTCGAGCGGCAAGCAGCCTCGAGTTTGTCGTGCAGGGTGATCCATCCATAAACGACGACGTGTATTCCTATACCTGCGAGGCGCGCGCAGACGGTAAGAACTTGGCAACGGTTCGCCTATCGTGTGACCGCGAGCTCAAGGTAGGGGCGCACGCGCGTGTTATCGGTCGCGTTTCACGTTTTGAGAACGATGCGTATGGACGATCGCGCGTGCTCCGGGGCGAGGTGCGCAAGGTTAAAGCCGTTCGAGTTGTGTCGGTCGATGAGGGCTCTCCGGGGCCGCTGCTTCGGCTGCGAAATGGGCTGCTTGCGTCCATCGCGCCTGCGACCGACCCGGCGCGTGCACTCATAGCCGGTGTCGTCTGCGGTCGTTCGGCCGAGCTGCGCGCCCAACCGGCGGGCGACTGGTTTTCGGTGACGGGAACGGCGCATCTTATCGCCGTCTCGGGCAGCCATTTGGCTATTGTGGGGTTTGTAATCGAGGGTGTATTGCAAAAGACTCGGTGCTCACGTGGTCTTCAGCGGGCGATATTGGCGATAACGCTTGTGGGCTACGCTGCTTTTACGGGCGCGTCTCCCTCGGCCGTGCGCGCGTGCTGCATGGTGTTCACGACGCTTGTCGTAAACGGCGCGGGGCGTCGCCGGCACGGCGCATCGGCACTCTTCGCAACCATGTCCATCTTTGTGCTACTGCGGCCGACGGTGCTGTTCGAGATGGGCTTTCAGCTTTCATGTGCCAGCGTCTTTGCCATCCTGTGCTTTTGCCCGTACGCCACCTACGCTTTGGGTGAGCTGGGTGTGCCATCGGGCATTGCCAGTATGCTTTCCGTCACACTGTGCTCGCAGTTGGCGACGCTCCCCATTACCATTCCTGCCTTTGGTACGTTCTCGCTCATTGCCCCGCTGGCAAATGCGGTCATCGGTCCGGTGGTGAGCGTACTGCTTGCTGTGTCCATCGTGCTGGTTCCCTTTTCGCTCGTGGCACCGTTGCGGACTTGGGCGCTCGTTGTGCCCATGATTGCCGCCCGTTGCGCGCTGTTCTTTGAGCAGCTGTTTGCCGCCGTGCCGGGTGCATCCGTGAGCGTGCCGCCCGATAGCTTGTGGATTTACCTAGTGCCGTGTTTGCTGGCGGTTCTGCTGGTCTGGTGGCCGCGTCCCCGTGCACGTCCTATGGCGGTGGGGCTTGCATGCCTGGTGCTCTTGGCTGCGATTCCGTACGTCTATTGGGACCGCTACGCGCCGCCAGCGGTGACGGTGCTCGATGTTGGCCAGGCCGATGCGATTCTTATCCGCCAGGGTGGCGCAGTGGCACTCGTCGACTGCGGGCTCGACGAGCGTGTGGTGGCGGCGTTGGTTCGCAATAACGTGCACCACATCGATGCCGTCTTTGTGACGCATTGGGACGAGGATCACTGGGGTGGTCTGCCTGCCGTGCTCGAACAGTTTTCGGTCGGAACGATTGCCGTGGCGGCGGATGCGCTGGAGGATGCTCCTGCCGAGGTATTGAACCGACCTGGCGTGGAGTATCGGCAGGTGCGCCGTGGGGATACAGTCGACATCGGCTCATTTTGCGCCCGCGTGATGTGGCCATTCGAGTCCGTGGATGGCGAGGGAAATGAGGACTCGCTTGTCCTGCTGCTTTCTTATGTTCAGGAAGGCAAGAGCTTGCGCATACTCCTCACCGGTGATGTCGAGCTCGACCAAGAACGGGAATTCGTGCAGGAGGTGGGGGATATCGATGTCCTTAAACTTGGCCATCACGGCTCCAAGGTTTCAGTCGATGATGAGTTGCTGGACGTTCTGAAGCCCGAGCTTTCCCTCGCGAGCGCGGGCGAGGGGAATCGATACGGTCATCCGTCCGATGCCTGCATCGATGCCGTTAAGGAAGCGGGCGGCGCGTTCGCATGCACGATCGAGCACGGCGACATTACCGTCACGCCGAGTGCGAATGGCTTTGCGATGCGATGCCAGCGACCGTGATGACATCGTTGGCGCGCGGTGGGCCCCTGGGCTAGAATGGCACGGTACAAACACGAGAGCCTGCGGGAGGGGAGCGCGATGTCCGAAACCGGTCTGTTGCCGGCATATCTGATCGTCGGTACCGACGGAGTCAAACGCGACCATGCCGTCTCGCGTATGAAGGCGCGTCTGGAAAAGACGGGCATGGTCGAGTTCAACCTCGACGAGCGCGATATGACCAAAGACCCCGATATCGAGTCGATTATCGGATCGCTTAACACCTTTCCCATGGGCAGCGAGTTTCGCCTGGTAATCCTTGACGGCTGCTCAAAACTCGCCAAAGCGATCTCCGAGCCGCTTGTCGAGTATCTGGCGAGTCCCAGTCCCACGACGGTTTGCCTTGTCATAGCCGATTCACTCGCCAAGAACACGCGCCTCTACAAGGCGATCGCCAAGATTGACAAGAAGGCCGTGATCGACTGTTCGGGCACCAAGCGCTGGGAGCTCCCGCGCCGCGTGCAGCAGATGGCGACGCAGCATGGAAAGTCCATCTCGACGGCCGCTGCCGAGGAGCTCGTTTCGCGCTCGGGCGAGAACACCCGCATGCTCGATAACGACTTGGCCAAGCTTGCCCAGATGGTCGAGGCTCCCCAAATTGAGCTTGCCGATGTGGAGCGCTGGATCGTGCGCACGGCCGAAGTCCAGCCCTGGGACTTTCTCAACGCGGTCTCGGCTCGTGATATGCGTCGCTCGCTTGAGCTCTTTGGGCTGCTGCCCGCCAAGAGCTATGTGTGGACCTACACGCTGCTGTGCGGACGCATTCGCGAGCTGATCGTCGCCAAGGCGCTCGACTCTCGCGGGCAGGGGCGTGAGCTCGCCGCGACGCTCAAGCTTCAGGCCTGGCAGGTCAAGAATCACCTGACCTGGGCGCGTCGTTTTTCGATGGCGGAGCTTGTCGCGGCGCTCGAGGGTGCGGTCGATGTGGAGCTCGCCCTCAAGGGTTCGGCCGATTCGGAGACCGCGCTTTTGCTCTGGATTACGAACATCTTGAGAAAATCGTGATGATACCTGCCTATTTGACAAATTCGTTCTATCCCTTTGAGGGGGAGCGTGCTATAGTAGGCACTTGCATGACCTCACCGTGTCTCAGAGGTGTCATACATTTTTTGCAAGGAACTCGAAAGGAACTCCAGAAGTGGCAAACATCAAGTCTCAGAAGAAGCGTATCCGCACCAATGAGGCAGCTCGCATGCGTAACAAGGCTGTCAAGTCCGAGCTCAAGACGCTGACCAAGCACGTCCAGTCCGCCGTCGCCGAGGGCGACGCCGAGAAGGCCCAGACTGCCCTCAAGACCGTCACCAAGCGTCTCGACATGGCTGCCGCCAAGCATGTTATCCACAAGAACCAGGCTTCCAACCGCAAGTCCGGTCTTGCCAAGCTCGTGAACAGCATCAACGCCTAAGTTGTAAATTTCACACCACACAGATTACGCGCATAAATGGAGCCTGTTTTATGGAACAGGCTCCATTTTTTGTACCGCTCGGGTAAGATAGTCCGCATGAATACTTCAATTGACATTTCCCACATCCGCAACTTCTCGATCGTTGCGCACATCGACCATGGCAAGTCCACGATCAGTGACCGTATCCTCGAGCTCACCCATACCGTCGACGAGCGCGACATGGAGTCGCAGCTGCTCGACACCATGGATATCGAGCGCGAGCGCGGCATCACGATCAAGTCCAATGCCGTTCGCGTTTCCTATGACGCCGACGATGGCGAGACGTATCAGTTCAACCTGATCGATACTCCGGGTCACGTGGACTTTACCTACGAGGTCTCGCGTTCGCTGGCCGCCTGCGAGGGTGCGGTGCTCGTCGTCGACGCCACGCAGGGCGTCGAGGCGCAGACCGTCTCCAACGCGACGCTCGCCATGAACGCCAATCTGGATATCGTGCCCGCTATCAACAAGATCGACCTGCCGTCGGCACACCCCGACGAGGTCAAGACCGAGATCGAGGACGACCTGGCGATCCCTGCCGACGATGCCGTATGCGTATCGGGCAAGACCGGCGAGGGCATCCACGATCTGCTGGAGTCCATTGTCTTTTTGATCTCACCGCCCAAGGGCGATGCGAATGCGCCGCTCAAGGCGCTCATCCTGGATTCGTATTTCGACGAGTACCGTGGCGTGGTGGCCACGGTGCGCGTCTTTGACGGCTCCATCAAAAAGGGTGATACCCTGCGCATGATGCAGGCAAAGGGCGACTTTTTGGTCGATGGCGTGGGCGTCAAGCGTCCCGCCGAGACCCCGGTCGACTCGCTGACGGTCGGCGAGGTCGGCTACGTGGTCACGGGCCTGAAGGACCCCGAGGCCGTTCGCGTGGGCGATACCCTCACGTGGGCGTCGAATCCCTGCCCCGAGCCGCTTCCCGGCTACCGCGAGGCCAAGCCCATGGTCTATACGGGCCTGTTCCCGATCGATAACAAGGACTACGAGAACCTGCGCGACGCGCTCGATAAGCTGCACGTCAACGACCCCTCGTTGGTGTGGGAGCCCGAGACCTCGGTGGCGCTCGGCTTTGGCTTCCGCGTTGGCTTCCTGGGCCTGCTGCACATGGAAGTCGTCAAGGAACGTCTGGAGCGCGAGTTCAACTTGGATCTCATTGCCACGAGTCCCTCGGTCGACTATCACGTCTACAAGACCGACGGCGAAATGATCGATGTCCGCAGCCCGCAGGACCTGCCCGAGGCCACGCGCATCGAGCGTATCGAGGAACCCTACCTCAAGGCAAAGATCATCTGCCCGCCTGAGTACACGGGCGCCGTCATGCAGCTCGCCATCGAGCACCGCGGCGTTACGACCGACATGATCCACCTGACGAGCAAATCGGTCGAGATGCGCTTCGATATGCCGCTTGCCGAGCTCATCTTAGACTTCTTTGACCAGCTCAAGAGCCGTACCAAGGGCTATGCCTCGCTGGACTACGAGTTCAATGAGTATCGTCCATCCGAGCTTGTGAAGCTCGACATCTTGCTTTCGGGCGACGAGGTGGACGCGCTGTCGTTTATCGTCCACAAGGACAAGGCCTATGGTCTGGCCCGTGGCCTATGCGACAAGCTTAAGGAGATCATCCCGCGTCAGCTGTTCGAGGTGCCCATCCAGGGTGCTATCGGCAACAAGATCATTGCCCGCTCCACCGTCAAGGCGCGTCGCAAGGATGTGCTTGCCAAGTGCTACGGCGGCGATATCTCGCGTAAGCGCAAACTGCTCGAGAAGCAGAAAGAGGGCAAGAAGCGCATGAAGGCCATTGGCTCGGTCGAGGTCCCGCAGGAGGCCTTTATGGCGATCCTCAAGGTGGACGAGTAGGTCTATGGCGCTTTCCGAATACAGCAAGCGGCTGCTGGGCGCCTATGCCGAGCAGCCGTTCCTTATGGCTCCCATGGCGGGCGTGACCGACCCTGCCTACCGCATCATGTGCCGCCGCCGCGGTGCCAACCTTGCCTACAGCGAGATGGTGAGCGTGGCGGGCCTTGCCTATGCCAGCAACAAGACCTGGCGCCTGGTACTACCGGCCGACGAGGAGCAGCAGATTTGCGTGCAACTCTTTGGCTCCAAGCCTGATCAGTTTGCGAGCGCCGTCGCCGCCGTCGAGGAGCGCGTTGGCGATCGCCTGTCGCTCATCGATATCAATATGGCATGCCCCGCCCGCAAGGTCGTTACCAAGGGCGAGGGCTCGGCGCTCATGCGCACGCCCGACCTTGCGGAGAAGATCGTCGAGGCCACGGTGGGCGCGGCGCACGTGCCCGTGACCGTCAAGATTCGCAAGGGCTTTTATGCCGAGGACCGCAATGCCGCGACATTTGCCCAGATGCTTGAGGGCGCAGGGGCTGCCGCAGTCGCCGTGCATGGTCGTTGCGCTACGCAACTCTACACGGGCCAGGCCGATTGGTCGGTCGTCGATGAGGTCGCAGATGCCGTCGAGATTCCCGTGATCGGTTCGGGCGATGTGTTCTGCGCCGAGGATGCCGCGGAGCATATGCGCAACTCGGGTGCCAGCGCCGTGTTCATCGCGCGCGGTATCTATGGCAATCCCTGGGTGTTCGGCGATGCCCGCGCCCTTGCGCTCGAGGGCGCGCCGGTACCGGTACGTAGCTCGGTCGAGCGCCTGGATGCCCTGCGCGAGCACCTGACGCTCACGCACGAGCTGTTGCCGCTCATGTCGCGTGCCCGTACGTACGCAAGCTGGTACTTAAAAGGCATGCCCCATGCCGCCGCTTGGCGTGCCCATGTGGTGCGCTGTTCCAGTTACGAGGAGTTTATGGCGCTGGTCGATGAGATCGAGCGCGATGTGGTGGCCTGCGAGGCTGCCCTTGCCGCCGGCGAATCGGTGCCTCCTCATCCGCTGGAGGCTTAAGGGTGGCCGTTACCGCGCTGTACGTGCACGTGCCGTTCTGTGCCCAAAAGTGCCGCTACTGCGACTTCGACTCGCGCAGCTTTGCTTCGTGTGATTTGGATGCCGCGCTCGATTCCTATTTTGAGCAGTTGTACGCGCGCCTCGATGCTTTTGGCAAGGCTGGGGCCCTCGACCAGATTCGCACCGTCTATGTTGGCGGCGGTACGCCGTCGCTGGCGGGGGAGCGCCTGGTAGAGCTGGCGCGTCGTATTCGTGCGTGGTGCGCCTCCGTTGAGTTTACCTGCGAGGCCAATCCCGAGTCGCTGACCGCCGAGCTTGCCACTGCGCTTGCCAAGGTTGGTGTCACACGCGTCTCTTTGGGCGTGCAAACGCTCGATAACACCGAACTTACCGCCATCGGCCGTATTCACGATGCAGATCGGGCGCTCGCCGCCATCGCGACGGTCAAGAACGCTGGGCTTGACGTGTCGTGCGACCTTATGTGCGGACTTCCCGGGCAGTCCGCAGCGAGTTGGAAGCACACGCTCGATGGCGTGCTGGCGGCGGCTCCGCATCATGTGTCGGTCTACCCGCTTACGCTTGAGGAGGGTACGCCCCTTTATCGCATGGCGTGCCGTGACGAGTCGCTCGAGCCTGATGAGGATTTTCAGGCTTCGTGCATGGATGTGGCGCGTGAGCGTCTGGGTGCGGCCGGTTATCACCCCTATGAGGTGGCAAGCTATGCGCTCGACGGTCATGAGTGCGCCCATAACATTGCCTATTGGACCGGACGGGGCTACCTGGGCCTGGGTCGTTCCGCCGCGGGTATGCTCGACGCCGAGGATTTCGACCGTCTTGCAGGTTTGTTCCCCTGCGTGTCTTCTCGAGGCGATGCGTACCGCGTGCGTCTGGTACAACGCGACGATGACGCGACGGCGTTCGAGGCCGAATATCTGTCGCAGCGTGAGGCTGCGGCTGAAGACCTGATGCTTGCTTGCCGCATGACGCGCGGTGTCGCGTCCGACCTGTTGATTCGTGCGGCTTGCGTCATCCCAACGGGCGAGCTGGCAGCTGCCTGCGATCGCGCGCTCGAATTGGGTCTTGCCACTTGGGTGCCCGAGACGCTCGGGGTCCATGAGGGACCCTTCACTTCGGCAGATGTCGTCGCGGGCCATGTTCGAGCTCGTCTGGCGCCGACACACCTGGGCTGGCTCGATGGAAATGTTCTGTTCGAGCTGTTTTGGGATCTAGCTTAGGCCGCTCGGGTAGAATTACCGGAATATATACGCTGCTGTGAGCAGGAGGTTGCCGCGCATGGCGACGATGAACGAAAAAGATTACTACGAGATTTTGGGTGTCTCGAAGGACGCCACCTCGCGTGATATTCAAAAGGCCTTCCAGCAAAAGGCCCGCAAGCTCCATCCGGACGTCAACAAAGAGCCGGATGCCGAGGAAAAGTTTAAAGAGGTTTCCGAGGCCTACGCCGTGCTTTCGGATGAGCAAAAACGTGCGCGCTACGACGCCATGCGTTCTGGCAATCCCTTTGCCGGTGCTCCTACGGCTTCGCCCTATGGTGGCGGCTACGCCGGCAACACGGGTTATGGCAATCCTTTTGAGGGCGGCTTTCCTTTTGGCGGTGCCTGGGGCCAGCAGCGTCGTGGGCAGGCTGCCTATAATCCCGAGAACGGCGCCAATGTAGTCGTCGATATCAAACTCGACGCCAAGGAGGCCAAGGGCGGTGCCCGCAAGACCGTCCGCTATACGCGTTTCGATACGTGCGGACATTGCGGCGGCTCGGGCTCCGTTTCGTCTGAGCATGCCCATACCTGCCCAAGCTGTGGCGGCCGCGGCCACATCGACGTCGACCTGTCCTTCCTGTTTGGTGCGGGCACGTTCCAGTCGGTCTGCCCCGAGTGCGGCGGTTCCGGTAA
>CABRWN010000092.1 GCA_902474645.1 uncultured Collinsella sp. | reverse complement strand
CCCCCCAGAGGTAAGCGGACAGTCCAATGCTAGCGGATATGCGCGGGTTTTCCGCCCCAGTAGAAGCGGCAGAAGGCTCGTTTGCGCTTTTGGGGTTTGCCTACGAGCTCCATGGTTGCGATGGCTATATCTTCGGCTGCGTGGGGGCGGCGTAGTACTTCGCCGTTGATGAGTAGGGCTTTGAGTGATTCGGGATGATCGTGCAGATGGCGCAGGGTTACGATGAGTTCTCGTGCGGTGGTGACATGCATGCTGGCGCCCATTCCGGTGAGCATGGTGGTGTTGGCCTTTTCTTGACCATATGATTTGCCCAGCAGGATCATCGGCAGATGCGCGCATAGGCATTCGGTGACGGTGAGTCCGCCCGATTTGAGGATTGCCAGGTCGCAGCCGTGCATGAGGGCTGCCATATCGTCCACGTAGTCCAGAACCGTGACGTTTTCGAGCTTCATGGCGTCGAAGAGCGTCTTGAGTCGGGTGGCGTATTCCTTATCCTTGCCCGGTAAAAAGACAAAGTGCATGTCCTCAAAGCTGCGTAAGAAGGGGAGCGTGTGGTCCATCGCGGCACGGAAACGCACGTATGGTTGGGGCAAACTGGCGCCGGCCATCACCAATACGACGGTTTTGTCTATGGGGAGATTGAACTTGCTCAGCTCATCCTCGCGTTTGTAATCTGAATCGAAACCGGCTCGGATGGGGATGCCTGTTATGCGGATCTTTGACTCGGGAACCTTGCGCGGCCGCAGCGTTTCGGCCATAAACTCGTTGGCTACGCAGAATAGGTCGGTGTCCTTGTGGGGCCAAAAGCCTTCGACTTCATAGTCTGTTGGTACGCAGATGACCGGGTAATCGATACCCGTGATGACGCGGGCGCCCACGGCAACATTGGCTGCTGTGATGTGCGTTGCGACCACGGCTATGGGCCTGCGGGTCCGGACGTATTCGTTGAAGGCGGGGAACATAATTCGTGACCATGCTGTGCCGCCGCCCCAGAGCAGATGTCCTGTAAGCGTATATCGCCAGGTCAGGTCGTAAATGGGACGCGTGGCGCCGGTAAACGACGCTGCTGTTTTATTACCATCGAACCTAATGCGTCCAAAATCGAGGATATCCAGGACTTCGATCTTAATATCCTCAGGGATTCCCTTGGTGCCGCGGATAAGGTCAAATGCTTGTGCAATCGCGTTTGGGGCGGCCTTGTGGCCCGATCCAACCGATGCGTGCACAATGGTTACCAGGGGTTTTTGTGCAGGTAAAACGGTCATTTGCTCCGGTTGGGGAGTGGCTTGCATGGGCAGGGGAGCGCTATTGCTCGTCTGCGTTTGATCCATCGATAACTCCCCTTCAGCTTTGTTACGCGATTTAACATTGTAGTGCATGAGTGTCATGTTCACGTAAATTTGGGTATGAGCGCAAAGAACGTCAATGTATCGACGAGAGGATATTCCATGACTACCGATCAGCCGATTGATGTTGCGATTATCGGTGGAGGCCCCGCGGGCTATGCTGCCGCCATTTACGCTGCGCGTGCCAACCTGACGACGACTGTGATTGAGCAGGGCATGTCGGGTGGACAGATCGCCACGACCAATGAAGTCGAGAACTATCCGGGCATTCCGCTCTTGAGTGGCGCCGAACTCGGCGAGCGTTTTCAGCAGCATGCAGAGGGCTTGGGAGCTCAGGTCGCATGGAGCATGGTTACGGGTATCGATTACGATGCCGATGCAGCGCTGTTTACGGTGCATCACGATATGGGCGATACGCTGTCCAAGAGCGTCATTGCGTGCATGGGTGCCACGCCGCGATCTGCTGGTTTTGTTGGCGAGGATACGTATCGCGGTCGCGGCGTTTCGTATTGCGCGACGTGCGACGGCATGTTCTTCCGTGGCAAGCAGGTTTTTGTCATTGGCGGCGGCAATGCTGCCTGTGAGGAAGCCCTGTTCTTGTCAGAAATCGCCAGCAGCGTGACCATCGTCTTGCGTCGCGATCAGTTCCGTGCACCTGATGGTGTTGTTCAGAAAGTACTTGAAAAGGACAATATTACAGTTAGGTACCAAACTAGTATTGTTGAACTTTCTGGTGAAGCGACGCCAACGACGATCGCCTTTAAGGACAATGCATCCGGGGAAATTCATACCGAGTCATTTGAGCCTGGCTCGTTTGGCATCTTTGTCTTTGCCGGCACGCAACCCCATACCGAGCTTGTTGAGCATCTCGTCGATTTGGCGCCTGATGGCGGCATTCTAACTGATGAATCTATGGCGACCCGCACGCCAGGTCTATTTGCCGCTGGCGATATCCGTTCCAAGCGTTTACGCCAGGTTGTGACCGCCGTTTCGGACGGAGCCATAGCGGCAACCAGCGCATACGCATTTCTCCGTGGATAAGTACGATAATATATCTTATGTAAGGTTGTTATCAATCAAATAAATGGTGGGACAACGCACTGATGCATCGTCCCACCAATTTTCTTGCCTGCTATGTGGTATGCAAAACTAGATAACGTAGAATACAATATAGAAAATGAACGGAGGACCTTTATGAACCACGTTAAACACGTTATTCCGATGTCTGATTCGTCGGTCAGCATTAAGCCTGAGGATATTCAGCCCACTGTGTTGCCCGATGCATTTATTCAGTCCGATATCGTACGCAAACTCAATACGTTGAGTCTGCCGCGCTATGACCAGTTGCCCAATGTGACGCTCTACCGCGACCAGGTCATTGAGTATGTTGCGCTGTGGATGGAGCCGCTATCCATTTGCGTTGAGCAGCCTGTCATTACGCCATCGATGATCAATAACTACGTAAAGGTTGGCCTGGTGCCTGCTCCGGTCAAAAAGCAATATGGCCGCGAGCAGATTGCCCGCCTGATCGCTATCTGCATCTTTAAGCAGGTGCTACCTATTGCTGCGGTGCAGGCACTCTTTAACATTCAGCGTTTGAGCTACGATGCCCCGACGGCCTTTGATTATGTGGTCGATCAGCTCGTGGCATCGATTCGTTCGGCGTTTTCCGTCGAGCAGACGCCGGTTCCCGATACGGCGCATCAGGTAACGCGTGAGTCGCTGCTTGTGCGCAGCGCGGTTTCATCCTTTGTTTCGAAGGCTTACCTGATGAGCTATCTCAAGTTCAACGGGTTTAATAGCTAGCCGACGTATAAAACGGGCGGGACAAAGAGCCATCTGTCGCTTTGTCCCGCCCGTATTTTTGCTTGGTTGGACTTTATTTGCCCGAAGCTACGCCCATGCCGTAGCCGATGATGAGGCCGTGCATCTCGGCGTAATAGGAATCCAAGCCGTTGCAGGGCATGATGATGGTCTTGGAGCCGGGCCAATGCTCGACTATGCGGTCAGTAAGCGCCTGGGCTCCAGCTTCGTTCTCAACGTGGTCGATGACGACCTCGCCGCCCGTAAAACCCTCGGCTTCCATGGTATCGATGATCTTGTTGAGCATCTTCTTTTCGCCACGCGTGTGCCCGACGAGTTCGATTTTACCTGCCTCGCTCGCCGTGCCCAAAATGCGGATATTGAGCTTGTTGGCAATGACGCCTACTGCCTTAGGGATACGTCCGGCTTTGGCGAGGTTTTCGTAATTGCACAAGCTGAAGAGGATTTTGCTGTTCTGCTCAAGGCTATCGAAGTATGCGCAAGCGTCCTCGAATGAGACATCCGGATTGCTTGCAAGATAGCGGTCGAACAGCAAGAAAATGAGGTCCATTTTGCCGCCAGCTGCGCGTGAATTGACTAGATGAATCTGTCGATCGGGCTCCTCGGCAAGAACCATATCGCGAGCCGTGGCTGCCGCGTTGTAGCTGCCCGACACGCCCTCAGAGATCGGCATGCAGATGGTCTTGTCTGCCAATTTGAAGAGCTCGGCCCACTCCCCTACGCTGGGACAAGCGCTCGAAGAGGCATTCGTCTCCGCCTGAACAGCGCAGTTGAGCTCATGCACATCGAGCGAAAGGTCATCAACGAACTCACGCTCCCCCACTCGAATTTTGAGGGGCGCAAATGCAAAGGTGGTATGGGGTGCGGTCGGTTGCCAATCGCGGAGGTTGCAGCTTGAATCGGAGATAAGTGCCCAGCTCATAGAGGGTCCTTTCTAATTGTTCCTCAACAATTATAGCCATCTTGCAAACTGAATGTACGGCTATCTAGTTTTGAATACTAGATAGCCGTACAAGATTAGAGAAAAAAGAATGGACCTCGCGACTTAAAGCCACGAGGTCCACATTCACACGCTGTGTAAGATGACTTAGTAACGCACGAAGATATAGTTGTTGTTCATACCGGCTGCGACGGAGCTGATGATGACGCCCGTCTTGTAGTCGGAAGCATGGATCATCTGGCCGTTACCAATGTAGATGCCGGTGTGGTACGAGTTAACCACGACGTCACCAGGCTGGGGATCGGACACGCGGGTCCAGCCCATAAAGGTGCCCGTGGTGCCAAGACGGCAATAACGACCGGTGAGGCAGTAACTCACAAAGCCGGAGCAGTCAAAGCTGTTCGGTCCAATACCGCCCCAAGAATAAGCATAACCGAGCTTGCTGTAGGCGCGCGAAACAACGGAACCGCCGTCAACGGACTGGCTCGGTGCGGAAGGCGTCGGAGTCGGATCGGGCGTCACGGGCTGCGGCGTGGGGGCAGGAGCGGGCGTCACGGGCTGCGGCGTGGGAGCAGGTGTGGGCGCGGGAGTGTTCTCGGTCGTACCAGCGGTGTCGTTGCTCACCGTGGCCTTTTCGGCAGTGCTGGCATTGATGCCAGCCTGCAGTGCGGCGTTGGCCTCGGCCTCGGCAGCAAGCTCGGCCTGCAGCTGTGAATCCAGGGAGTTCACGACACTCTGGGCCTCAGCCTGCTGGGCATTGAGCTCGTCGACCTTCTTCTGTGTCGCGGCGACCTTCTTCTCCTGCTCGGTCTGCTTATCGGTGAGCTGCTGCTTAAGGTCCTTGACCTCCTGAATGGTCTGGGCCTGCTTGTCGGAAACCTTGCCGTAGTAGAACAGACGATTGAGCATGTCGCCCAGATCGTCGACGCCCGTCAGAACTTGAAGGAGACTCAGACCGCCGGTCTTGTACTCACCGGCAACATAGCTCGAAAGCTTTGTCTGACCCTCCGCAATCTCTTGCTGCTTTTGCGTGATCTCGCCTGCAGTCTGATCAAGCTCCTGCGTCTGTGCGGAGAGTTCTTCGTGAATTTGCTGGGTTTGGGTGCCAATCTGCTCGAGTTTAGTTCGAGCAGCGGCAAGGTCGGATGCGGTATCGGCGTAGGCCGGAGCCACGAGGCCCAGGCCCAAAACACAAGCGAGGGTTGCCGTAGCAGCGCAGCGTGCCATGTTTCTGTGCGTGTTTGCTGTGCGCATGTAGCTTCCTTTCCGGTATCTAAGGGTAGCGGCTAGTCCACCGTTACCAGGCTAAAGAGCTCAACGTCCTCGTTAGAAGGCGTGAGCTTCTTGCGCGGGTTGAGAAACGCAAGCTCAAGGATACAACCGTAGCCCACAAGCTTTGCGCCCATATCTCGCACCAGTTTACCTGTTGCCTCGACGGTTCCGCCCGTCGCGACCAAGTCGTCCAGAATCAACACGGTATCTTTAGAGCTGATAGCATCGGCGTGGATCTCGATAGAATCCGTTCCATACTCGAGCTCGTAGCTCTCGCTCACCGTCTTGCGCGGCAGTTTACCCGGCTTACGAGCGGGAACAAAGCCGGCGCCCAGGGCGACGGCCACGGGCACACCGACCATAAAGCCACGAGCCTCGGGACCGACGACCTTGGTGATTCCCATGCCGGCAAAGTGCTCGGCGAGGGCATCGGTCATGGCTTTGAGCGCCTCGGGGTTGCCAAAGAGCGGCGTGATGTCTTTAAAGATGACTCCGGGCTCGGGATAGTCGGGGATATCGACGATTTGAGATTCGAAGTCGTACATTGCATGACCTTTCAATGGGTTGCCGAAATTTCAGCAGCTGTTATTTGCCCGCGGTGGCGGTGCCGGATTGCGATGGGGCGACGACCTTGAGCGGCTTTACGAGAGAATCCTCGTGCGAAGCCGGCGCGGCTGTCTCTTCGTTTTTGGCCTTGGTGGACTCGGAGCGAGTGATTTCCTCATCGAGTGCATCGATGTCGGCGTCCTCGACCACGGCGTTGAGCGACTCGAAGACACGGTTCTTGAGCAGTGCGGTGTGGACGCCTTCCGTGAGGTCGTGCAGCTTCTTAAACGCGCGCTCGAGCTTGGCGTCGCGCTCGTCATCGGAGGTATCCATGCCGAGCATGCTTACGAGCACCTGCTCAAACATCGAGGACTCTCGGTTGGCGGAAGACACGTACTGACGCAGGTTGCGCGGCTCGATATGGAAGCGTGACAGCTCGGAGCAGTAGCGGATGATCGGGAAATCGCGACCATCGACGAGCTCACGATTCTGCGGACTCTTGATGATGCGAATGAGGTCGTTCTCGGCGAGCGAGCGGATAAACGAAATCTCGACGCCCAGCATATCGGGAATGGTCTCAATGGGATGCAGCTTTTGCTTAGTCTCTTTGGGCTCCGTCTTGAGCGGAACATCGGACAGCAAGCCCACCTCGTAAGCGAGCGTTGACAGGTCCGTGGCGTTTTCCAAGCGCTGCTTAATCACGTTGAGCGGCATGTAGCGGGTCTTCTGCAAGTGCAGGATGACCTCTAGGCGATCAACGTCCTCCTTAGAGTACTGACGGTATCCCTTAGGCGTACGATGAGGGGTAATGAGCCCCTCATCCTCTAGAAATCTAATTTTTGAGTTCGAAAGATCGGGGTATGCGCCTCGAAGTAGGTTGACGACTTGGCCGATACTCAGATAGTTGCGTTCGGCCATGCCCTACTCACCGGTTTCGATGCGCTCCGGCGTGCTCTCGTGGTAGATGAGCGTAAACGTACCGATCTGGACGGAAGAACCGTCGTGCAGCGGGGCTGCATTGACGATGGCACCGTCGACCCAGGTGCCATTGAGCGATCCCAAGTCCTCGATGCGAGCGCCGAGGCCCTCGCGAATAATGCGCGCGTGGCTGCGCGAAACAGTCATGTCATTGAGGAAGATGCCGTTTGCAGGATCGCGGCCGATGGTGGTCACGTCGTCCTCGAGCTCAAAGGCGGCACCGGTCTGCGGACCCTTGACGATGGACAGAACGGGGGCGGTGATGCGCACGTTGGCCATAAGGTCGGGAACGGTGACGTCGCTTGAAGGCACGCGGAATACGCAGGTAGCGTCAGCAGTCTTATCATTCTGAGGCATATTGTTAACCATGTTGTCCATGACAACCCCTAACTTATCGCGGACGTGCCGCAAATAATGAACCGTACGTAATCATACCCCAACGAATCAGTCTTCGATTTCAGGGTTCAGAAAGTCGATGTCCTCGTCCTCGGGATGCGCGAGAGCCTGTTTAATGGCCGCTCCGCCCTTAATGGAGTAGATGACAGCCGTGAGCATGGAGAAGATCACGCCGCTGTACACAAAGAAGATGCCGAGGGGCACCGAGCTTCCGTTGAGACCCGGGAAGGCCGTAAGGGTTGAAGATAAAAGGTGCAGGCCGTCAATAACGGGGAAACCGAGCAGCATGAGTGAGAAGCCGGTCATGAGCAGCGCCGTGGCAATCTTTCCGGGAAAGACCACATCGATGGGGCGACGGTGATAATGACGCACGATAAGCGTGCCGATGCCCAGATAGATGTCGCGGCCAATAATGAGTACGCAGACCCAGATGGGCAGCTCTCCGCGGACCACCAGTCCAAGTACGCCGGTGAACAGCAGCGCACGGTCGCAAATGGGATCCATGACCTTGCCGAGCCACGAGACCGTCTTAGTCATGCGGGCGATCTGACCGTCCATCCAGTCGGTGGAGGCGGCAACGGCGTAGATAACGATGGCGATGACACGGTTGTTATCCGTCACAAACAGGTACAGAAATACCAGGGTGAGGATCAGGCGCGTAAAGGTGATGAAATTGGAGATCGTAAAGATCTTATTCGACGGGTAATCGGAAGTGCCGATAAGCTCCTTTTTGATCTTCTTTTTGATGCCCACAGGACTCCCCCGCTGGTTAACGACAAAACCTTCGATACTATACCCGTTCCAGCGATGTCTATCCAGCGCAGCCATAGAGAGTCCAGACATGTGGAGGGCGCCTCTGGGCTGCGCTGGATTCTGCATTTGTGTACATCAGCCTCCAAAAGCGACATTTTTCGGCATCTTTGGTGGCTGGTGTACACGTTTTGATTCGGTGATTACATCGATCGGGAAAGTTGTTGCTTTAAGCAAATGCGTACGGGTCGAGAAGGGCTGGC
>CABRWN010000091.1 GCA_902474645.1 uncultured Collinsella sp. | reverse complement strand
GACCGCAAAGCAGGTTCCCCAAAATTCCGGGTTTAGGCGCGGCTGGGTTTTCGCCACCCACCGTGCAGCAATACCGTAGCTATTCATTTTTGGTTCGAGAGGGGAACCGTCATGGCTGAAGAATTCGATTTCCATCCGATGTGGGAGAGCCTCGGCATGAATCTTGCCGACCACGACATGCTGCTGGGCGCCGTGGGCCAGATGTACGGCGATATGTTCCTGACGCAGAATAATCGCCCCAAGTCCACGTCCTACCTGGACTTTGTGGCCACCAACATCCATAGCGGCCGCATTAAGGAGATGCTCGACAAGAAGGAGGCCGGCGAGGCCACCAAGATCGTGGGCTCGTTCTGCGTGTACGTACCCGAGGAGATCGTGCTTGCCTGTGACGGCATTCCCGTGGGCCTGTGCTCGGGTGCCGACTGGGCAACCGACAAGGTCGAGGAGCACCTGCCGCGCAACACCTGCCCGCTCATCAAGAGCTTTGCCGGCTTTAAGCTGGGCGAGGTCTGCCCCTACATTGAGTCGAGTGACTTGGTGGTGGGCGAGAACACCTGCGATGGCAAGAAGAAGGCCTACGAGTTCTTTGCCACGCAAAAGAACATGTACGTCATGGATATTCCCAACGTGCACGACGAGTCGACGCTCGTGACCTGGAAGGCCGAGGTCAAGAAACTCGCCGCCAAGATCGAGGAAGAGTGCGGCGTCACGATTACGCCTGAGCGTCTGAAGGTCGCCATCCACTCCGTCAATGAGAAGCGCCGCGCCCTGCAGCGCCTCGCTGCCACGCGCGCTGCCGACCCTGCGCCCATCAGCGGTCTCGACAGCCTGCTGACCGTTCAGGCTGCCTTTATGGACGACACACCGCGTCTGACCGGAGCCATCAACGACATGGCCGCCGAGTGCGAGCAGCGCGTTGAAGCCGGCGAGGGCGTGGCGCCCAAGGGCACCAAGCGCATCCTGTACACCGGTACGCCCATGGCCGTGCCCAACTGGAAGCTGTTCAACCTCATCGAGAAGGCCGGCGGCGTTGTGGTGGGCGAGGAGTCCTGCACGGGCTCGCGCTACTACAAGGATCTGGTCGACGAGTCCGGCGAGACGGTCGACGAGATGCTCGATGCCATCGCCGAGCGCTACTTTAAGATCAACTGCGCCGTCTTTACGCCCAACGACCAGCGTATGAAGGACATTGTCCAGATGGCCAAGGACCTGCATGCCGACGGCATCGTCGACGTGGCCCTGCAGTTCTGCACGCTCTACGAGATGGAGTCGTTTGCCGTGGAGAAGGCCGCCGAGGAGGCCGGCATCCCGTTTATGCACATCACGACCGACTACGCCGGCGAGGACGCCGGTCAGCTCCAGACCCGCATCGAGGCCTTCCTCGAGACGATTTAGCCGCACCTGCGCTAAGCTGTGCCGCCGGGTGTTCCTATCCGCGTGATAGGGATTTCTCTGTTGCCATGCCGGCCGGTGTCCGGATGCACCGCAGGGTGCCGACCGGCTTCGCATAACTGCCGGGGCGGGGATTTCCGCCGTCCCGGCAGATTCTATCCGTTTGTTCAGTCACGAAAGGAACTCAATGAACAACGACCTTTTCAAGGCGGGCGTTTCCCGTCGCGGTTTTCTGACCGGCTCCGCTGCCCTGTGCGCCATGGCGGGCCTCGGCCTCACCGGCTGCGGCGGTTCGGGCGCCGAGAGCGGTAGCGCCGCTGCCTCCGGCCAGGATGTGGAGTATCGCGACGAGCTGCAGATCGCGCTCCCGGCGAGCCCGGACGGCCTCGATCCGCACACCACGTCGTCGCTTGTGACCATGGACATCATCTGCAACGTCGTCGAGCCGCTCTTTGGCCTCGATAGCGACTACGAGCCCCAGCCCGTGCTGGCCAAGGGCTATGAGGTCTCCGACGACGGCCTGACCTACACCATCAAGCTGCGCGAGGGCGTCACCTTCCACAACGGCAAGGAGTTTGGCTCCGAGGACGTCGTGGCCTCGATGAACCACTGGCTCGCCGTCAACGACCGCGCCACGAGCCTGCTGCCCGGCGCCACCTTCGCCGCCTCGGGCGACCACGAGGTCACCTGCACACTGACCGAGCCCGCCATCGACTTTCTGATCATCCTGGGCAACCACTCCCAGTATCCGGGCATCTTCCCCTCCGAGGTCATCGAGGCCGCGGGCGATACCGGCGTGACCGAGTACGTGGGTACCGGTGCCTACAAGTTTGTGGAGTGGAAGCAGGACCAGTACGTCCATCTTACCCGCTACGAGGACTATGTCGCCGCCCACGGCAAGGCTTCGGGCTACACCGGCAAGGTCTCCGCGCCCACCAAGGACATCTACTATCAGTTCGTGACTGAGGCCTCCACGCGCGTGAGCGGGTTTGAGACCGGCGAGTACGATGTCGCTGGCGAGATTCCCACCGAGAACTACCACGACTTCGACGGCAACGACGACGTTAAGCTCTACACCCATAACGCCGGCGTTCTGACCGCCTTCCTCAACATGAACGAGGGCGTCTTCGCCGACGAGGAGATCCGCAAGTGCGCACTCATGGCTATCGACTGCGAGGCGGCCGCTCTTGCCGCCTATGGCGAGAAGGAGCTCTTCAACATCGATCCCAACCTTGGCAACCCCGAGAACACTCAGTGGGCGACCGACGCGGGCAAGAAGTACTTTAACCAGGCCGACGCCAAGGCCGCCAAGAAGGCCCTGGCCAAGACCTCCTATGCCGGTGAGACGGTCAAGCTGCTGACCACCCCCGACTACAAGGATATGTACAACGCCACCGTCGCGCTGCAGGAGCAGCTCGAGAAGGCCGGCTTCACCGCCGAGGTCGACAGCTACGAGTTCGCGACCTTTATGGACATCCGCTCCAGCAAGCCCGAGCAGTGGGACCTCTTTGTGGCCTCCACCAACTACAAGCCCATCCCGGCCCAGTCCCTCTCGGTCTCCAAGGCCTTCTATGGCCTGTCCGACGAGAAGGCGCTCAAGCTCGTTGCCGAGACCCGCACCGCCAAGGACACCGACGCCGCGGCCAAGAAGTGGGCCGAGGCTCAGGAGCGCCTCTATGAGATCGCCGTTATCGAGCCGCTTTGCCACTACGCTTCCATCACGGGCACCCAGGCAGACGTCGAGGACGTCGAAGTGCTCGATGGCGCCATCATCTGGAACGCCAAGCGTCCGGAGTAATGCAATAGATGGCGTGGCGGCTTAAGGGGTCTGGTCCCCTGTGACCGCCACGCCCTGTCCACGTTCAGAGGGGAAATAGACGCCTCGCATGTTGAAGTACACGCTCAAACGTATAGGCGCGATGGTTCCGGTGATGCTTATCATCTCGGTCGTCGTGTTTTTGATTATCTATCTCACACCGGGTGACCCGGCCTCTTCGATGCTCGGCATGGAGGCTTCGGCCGACCAGATCGAGCGCGTCAACGATAGCCTGGGACTCAAGGAGCCGCTGCCGCAGCGCTACGTTGAGTGGATGGGCGGCGTGCTTACCGGCGACCTGGGCGATTCGTATTTTATGCGCCAGCCCGTCACGCAGGCGATTGCCGAGCACTTTGGCCCCACGCTATCGCTCGCGCTTCTGGCACAGCTCATCGCGCTGTTGATTGCACTGCCCTGCGGCGTCGTCGCTGCCCTCAAACATGGGTCGCGCACCGACGCGGTCTTGCGTGTCGTTGCTCTTTTGGGCGTGGCGATACCCGGCTTTTTGATGGCGCTCATGCTTATGTGGCTGTTTGCCGTCACGTTGCGTGTGTTCCCGGTGGCCGGCTATGCGCCGCTATCGAAGGGCTGGTTCAGCCATTTACGCTATCTTGCGTTGCCGGCCATATCGCTTGGATGCGTTCAGGCCGCGCTGCTCATGCGCATGACCCGTTCGAGCGTTATCGAGGCCATGCAGCTCGACTGCGTCAAGACGGCGCGTGCCAAGGGCGTCTCCGAGGTTCGCGTGGTGCTGGCCCATGCCCTGCGCAACGCAGCGCTGCCGATTCTCACCTCGGTCGGCTATTCTTTTGGCGCCCTGATTACGGGCGCCGTGGTGACTGAGGCCATTTTTAACATCCCCGGTTTGGGCCAGCTGGTCACGAGCTCTATCGAGCGTCGCGACTATCCGGTGATTCAGGGCGTGCTTCTGGTCGTCGCCTTGTTGAATTCGGTGATCAATCTGGCCGTCGACCTTGCCTACGGCGCTTTTGACCCGCGCGCTCGCAAATGGGGCGATGCATGATGACAAACTTTAAGAAGGCTCTTGCCAACAAGGGGTTTGTGGTCGGCGGCTGCATTTTCCTGGCGATTGCGCTGATCGCGCTCGTCGGTCCGCTGGTGTGGACGGTTGATCCCAATGCGCAGGAGATGACGTTGCGACTTTCGGCACCTTCGCCCGCGCATCCCTTTGGCTGCGATGACTTTGGGCGCGACCTGCTTGCCCGCGTCATCGTGGGCGCGCGCGTGTCGCTTGGCGTTGGCATTGCCGTCACGCTCGCGACGAGTGCGCTTGGCTTGGTGATCGGCGCCTATGCGTGCTACAACGAGAGGCTCGATCATATTCTCATGCGCATCTGCGACGGCCTTATGTCCATTCCGGGCGTGCTGCTGGCCATCGCGCTCATGGCGATGATGGGGGCGAGCGTGTGGAACGTTATCATCGCGCTCTCCATCGTCTATACGCCCAGCATGGCGCGCATCGTGCGCTCGCGTGCGATGGTGGTCAAGGAGGAGCCCTTTGTGGAGGCGCTGCGCGTGCAGGGCGCCTCGACCG
This sequence comes from uncultured Collinsella sp., assembly GCA_902474645.1. Lineage (GTDB taxonomy): Bacteria > Actinomycetota > Coriobacteriia > Coriobacteriales > Coriobacteriaceae > Collinsella. The sequence continues at coordinate 3,633 of CABRWN010000091.1, read as the reverse complement.
CGCGCATCGTGTGGCTGCATATCGTGCCCAACGTTATGGCACCCTTCCTGGTGCAGGCGACCTTCGTCTTTGCCGAGGCCGTGCTCTCGGAGGCCGCCCTCTCGTTTCTGGGCCTGGGTATCAAGGCGCCCGACGCCAGTTGGGGCAACATCCTGCAGGCGGGTAAGAACGTGATGCGCAAAGCCTGGTGGATGATCTTCTTCCCGGCAGCGGCCATCATCGCGAGCGTGCTTTCGCTGAACCTGGCCGGCGACGGCCTGCGCGACGCCCTCGACCCCAAGACCAAGGAGGACTAGCCCATGAGCGAACATCTTTTGGACGTGCGCGACCTCTGCATCTCCTTTGTGGGCCGCGATGGCAACGCGCTGGAAGCCGTCAACAAACTCAACCTACATATCGATGCCGGCGAGATCGTTGGTGTTGTCGGCGAGTCCGGCTGCGGTAAGTCGGTGTTTGCCCAGAGTGTCATGCGCCTGCTCGAGCACGAGCAGAAGATGGCCTATACCGGTCAGATTCTCTTTGACGGGGAGGACCTGCTCGCGCGCCCGCTCAAGCGCATGCGCGAGGTGCGCGGCTGCGACATCGCCATGATTTTCCAGGATCCGTTGAGCTCGCTTAACCCCGTCATGACGGTGGGTGCGCAGGTTATCGAGGCGGTGCGGGCCCACCGTAAGGTGAGCCGACGCGAAGCCCGCAACGAGGCTCTATCGCTGTTGGAGCGTGTGGGAATTCGAGATGCCGCGGCTCGCTTCGACATGTATCCGGGCGATTTTAGCGGCGGCATGCGCCAGCGCGTGATGATCGCCATGGCGCTTGCCGGTCATCCGCGCCTGCTTATCGCCGACGAGCCCACCACGGCACTCGACACCACCACCCAAAAACAGATCCTCGACCTACTGCGCGACCTCAACCGCACCGAGAACATGGCGGTGCTTTTTATCAGCCATGATTTGGGTGTCGTTACGAGCATCTGCTCGCGCGTGCACGTCATGTATCTGGGCCAAATCGTAGAAGAGATCGACGCCTGCGGCCTTATGGAGCGCCCGAGCCACCCGTATGCCCAGGGGCTCATCGCGAGCATTCCGCCGCTCGAGGGCGAGCGAGTTGACACGCTGGCGGATATTCCGGGCACGGTGCCGCCGCTTACGGCAATACCCTGCGGATGCCGCTTTGCGCCTCGTTGCGCCCGGGCGGACGAGCGTTGCCGCGCGCAGGAGCCTCCGCTGGTTGCCGTGAATGCGTGCGACCGGTCTAAATGCTGGCTTGTCGAGAAAGGGGAGTGCCATGGCTGTTGATAGCGAAGCCCTGCTTAGGGTCTCACATCTGACTAAAACGTATCCCATGCCGGGCTCAGGTTTTAAGCGTCAGGCCTTTACCGCCGTGGACGATCTGTCGTTTGAGATTGCGCCGGGCGAGGTCTATGGCCTGGTTGGCGAATCCGGATCGGGCAAGTCGACGACTGGACGCCTGATCTGTGGTCTCGAGCGTGCGGATTCCGGCTCGATTGTCTATCGCGGGCACGACCTCGCCACGATGTCGGAGCGCGAACGCAAGCCGTTTCGCCGCGAGATCCAGCTGGTATTCCAGGATAGCTCTACGGCTTTTGACCCGCGCAACCGTGTCGGCCGCATTTTGGAGGAGCCGCTGATTATCGCCGGCGTGCGCGATGCGGATGAGCGCCATGGGCGCGCGCTCTCGGCCCTGGCCTCGGTCGGTCTTCTGGCAGAGCATTATGACCGCTATCCGCATGACCTTTCGGGTGGACAGCGTCAGCGACTCAATCTGGCACGGGCGCTTATTTGCGAGCCGCGCCTTGTGGTATGCGACGAGCCGGTCTCGGCGCTTGACGTGTCCGTTCAGGCCCAAGTGCTCAACTTACTTCGCGACCTGCAGCGCACGACGGGCGTGGCGCTGCTGTTTATCACGCATGATATGCGTGTGGTTCGGCATATGTCCGACCGGATTGGCGTGCTCTACCACGGTCGTCTTGTCGAGGAAGGCGCGGCCGAGGACGTGATCGCGCACCCGAGCGATCCGTATACGCAGGAGCTTATCGACGCCATTCCCTAGAGGATGATTCCTTTTGGGTATGGCGTGGATTCGTTGTTTAATTGTCGGTATATCGGTGCAAGAGAGGGGAACTACTATGGCCGATATCGAGGAACAGCCGTTGCCGCGCACGTTTGAGGAGTTCAACGAGCAGCGCAAGGCGGCGTTTATTCGCGTCAAGGATTATAAGCAGGCGGGTAATCGCCTGGTCGGTTTTCTGTGCAGCTATACGCCGCTCGAGATTATCGATGCCGCGGGCGCTGCAAGTGTGGCGCTGTGCGGCACATCCGACGAGGTAATTCCCGAGGCCGAGAAGGTGCTGCCGGCAAATCTCTGCCCGCTCATCAAGTCGACGTACGGCTTTGCCTACTCGCAAAAGTGCCCGTTTACGTACTTTAGCGACATGATCATCGGCGAGACCACCTGCGACGGCAAGAAGAAGATGTACGAGCTACTCAACGAGCTCAAGCGCACGCACATTCTGCATCTTCCGCAGGGTCGCGATCGTGCCTACGAGCGTGAAGGCTGGTACGAGGAGTGTCGCCTGCTCAAGGAGGAGCTCGAGAGCTTCTACGGTATTACGATTACCGATGACGACCTGCGCGCTGCCGTTCGTCGTCGCAACCGTTTGCGTGCGGCCCAGCTAGAGATGTTTGCGCTGCAGGCCAACCAGCCGGCGGCCATGAGCGGCGTCGACCTGATGAGCACCATGTTTGCCGGTACGTTCAGCTTTGATATCGAGGCCTATACGCAGCAGCTGGAGCAAAAGGTTGCCAAGCTGCGCGAGGCCTACGACGCGGGCGAGCGCCCGGTTGCGGCGGATGCCAAGCGCATTCTGATCACCGGCTGCCCGGTGGGCGGCGTGATCAATAAGATCGGTCGCACCATCGAGTCCAACGGCGGCGTGGTCGTATGCATGGACGACTGCTCGGGAGAGCGCACGGCGGCCATGATGATCGACCCGGAGGCTCCCGACATCCTGCGCGCCATCGCCGACCGCTACCTCGACATTAACTGCTCGGTCATGACGCCCAACGGCGGTCGTATGGAAAACACGCTGGCCATGTGCGAGAAGTACCACGTCGATGGCGTAGTGGAGAGCGTTCTCCAGGCGTGCCACACCTTTAACGTGGAGAGCGCGCGCATGCAGGAGGCTGTCGAGGGCGCGGGTATTCCGTATATGAAGATCGAGACCGATTACAGCAACGGTGACATGGGCCAGATCGAGACCCGCATCGCCGCCTTCATCGAAACCCTCTAGCTTCCTCAGGCACCGGATCTTGCTCCTCAAACCGTCGCTTGCGTACCCAAAGTACGCTGCGCTCCTCTTTCGGGGCAATCTCCGGCACCTGAGAACCCTAGAGCTAAGGCGCCTGAACGCGCCGCTACCTTTGATGTTTAGATTGGGAGAGAGCCATGATAGGGATCGGGATCGATATCGGGTCTACGGCGGCTAAGGCTGCTGTGGTCGACGGGGAGGGTTCGGTGGCGTGGACGTGCGTGCAGCCAACCGGATTCTCCTCGGTCGATGCTTCCGAGCGGCTGCGCGAGGCACTGGCAGCGGCCGGCTATGACGTGGCTGCC
>CABRWN010000090.1 GCA_902474645.1 uncultured Collinsella sp. | reverse complement strand
CGCTGTGTCTGGCTCCCAGGCCGCCCCTGCGGGCAGCACGGCGGCTTTCGTGGCACTCGTTGCCAACGCGGCAGCCAATAACGCCTACAACGCTACCTCGGCGGACGCGAACGCTTCTGCCGACAATTCGTACGTTGATGAAGCCATGACTGCGGACGAGGAGGCCGTTGCCGCCCGCCGTGCCGCCGAAAGCTCGTTGTGGGGCGCTCCTGCCCAGCAGCAGGCGGCTGAGGCTGCGCCGTACAATGCAAACCTCGCCAGCATGCCTATCATCTCCGGTGCCGCGGACATCGATCTCGATGACCTCGATGAGCCTGCAGCCATCACCGCATCTATTGAAGCCCAAGATCGCATCGACACCGGCGACCTTCCGGACGCCTCGCTCGAGGTTGATGTCCCCATGGCCGATTACTCGGGCCACGAGGACATGTGGGCCGCCGCCACCGCGATTCTGGATGAGATTGACGAGCCCGCTCCTGTTGCAGCCCCCGCTCCCGTCGCTGCCCCTCAGCCTGCTGCCCCCGCCTATGTCGGCCGTCACAGCGCTGTGTTCCCCGAGGATACCGCCCGTATCTCACGCGAGAGCATCGAGCGGGCCGAGGCTATTGCCGCCGGCATTATGGAAAATCGTCGTCACGAGCGCGTCAATCAGATCCTCGAGGAAGAGATCGAGCGCCTGCAGTCCTCTACCGCCAAGCGTACGGGCCGTGCCTATCTGAGCGTTATCGAGGGCGGTACCGCCAGCTTTGCGCCGCTCCGCGCGGAGGCATAACTTCTGCATGGTTAAGATCAATCGAAAATGGGCGGTCGTGACCTGCCTGATGGCGCTCTTGATCTGGGGCAATTCGCTGGTTCCCGGCTCGGGGTCGGGCTCGCTGAGCCTGACGGTCATGGAAGCTATCCGCGGTTTCCTGCACGGCGTGGGACTTCCATATGAATGGGTGACCAACTTTGTTGTTCGCAAGTGCGCGCATTTTACCGAGTATATGGTGCTCGGCATCCTGGCAACGCACGCCTTTGATTTTGAGGGCCGGCGCACCTTTGACGTGCTGCTGCCCACGGCGGTGTTCCTGCTGCTGATTCCCTCGATCGACGAGACGATTCAGCTCTTTGTGCCGGGACGCGCCGGCATGATTACCGATGTGATGATCGACTGCTGTGGAGCGGCAACGGGCGTTGTGCTCCGATATCTCTTACGGTCGCTGATGTGCGCCAAAAAGGCCGCCTAGGACGTATTGTTTAGTCCTAGGCGGCCTTTTTTATTTGAGGGCTTATATGAGGCGTGGTGGCGTCGTTCCGTAGGTCGGATTTGCCGGTCGCGCCACGCCCTGTGGGTGCGTCTGCTACTGAAGCGCCTGTGCGCCCAGGGCCAGGCAACCCATGATGCCCTGCTTGCCCTCGAGGCTGTTGTTGACGATGTAGTTATCGATGTCGTTGACCTCGGGCGTGACGATATAGCCGTTGAGCATTTCGGCGCACTTCTTGCGCGCGAGCGGCACGATGGGGGTGTGGTCGGCCACGCCGCCGCCGATGATGATCTTTTGCGGCGCGTAGCACAGCGTGTAGGTCATGAGCGCCTGTGCCAGATAGCCGGCGAGCAGGTCCATGGCCTCCGGGTCATCGGCCATGTCTCCGGCACTCTTGCCATCCCAGCGCTTTTTAACGCCGGGGCCGGCGATGAGGCCCTCGAGGCAGTTGTCGTGGAAGGGGCAGGCACTATGCTCGCCGATGGTGTCGCGCGGGTCGCGCGTGACCAGGATGTGGCCGGCCTCGGGATGCATCATGCCGTGCACGAGCTTACCGCCCGAGAGCACGCCGGCGCCCACGCCGGTGCCGATGGTCAGGTAGACCACATCGGTAAGGCCCTTGGCGCAACCAAACGTGACCTCGCCTAGGCAGGCGACGTTGACGTCGGTATCGTAGCCGCAGGGGATATTGAGCTCGTTTTGGATAGTGCCCAGCAGGTCAAAGTAGCGCCATGCCGTTTTTGGCGTCTCCAGGATCTTGCCGTATTGGGGCGAGGCGGGGTTGACTGCGGTAGGGCCAAAGGCGCCAATGCCCAGCGCGGCGATGCCCTTGTCGGCAAACCATGCGTTGACGGCCTCGACGGTTTCCTGCGGAGTCGTGGTCGCGATCTGCTCGCGCTCCAGGACCGTACCGTCTGCATAGCCCGTGGCGCAGACCATCTTGGTGCCGCCGGCCTCGAGCGCTCCGATAAGCTGCTGTTCTGCCATAGTATTCCTCTCTCTGGGACGAGTTGCTCCGTGACTAAAGTATAGAGCTCTAAACCATTTAAGAAAGCGCTATAGAAAGAAGCCTCGCAACGCGGCGGGCGGTGCGAGGCTTCTTTGGTTGCTTTAGTTGCCGGGCCGTCCTTACCCGCGCGGCTTGATTTTATCACGTAGCGACTTGAGGTTCTCCAGCGCCGCGTTAAGCGTCTCGTCTCGCTTGGCAAAGTGGAAACGAATCAGATGGTTGACGGGCTCGCGGAAGAAGCTCGAGCCGGGCACGGCGCCCACACCCACTTTAGACGCGAGGTCTTCACAGAACTCGAGGTCGCTGTCATAGCCAAACTCTGAGATGTCCATCATGACGTAGTAGGCGCCCTGCGGCACGTTGTGCTCAAGACCGATGCTGTCGAGTCCCTGGCAGAACAGGTCGCGTTTGGCGGTATAGAGGTCGAGGACCTCATCGTAATAGCTGTCGTCGAAATTGAGGGCGGTGACGACGGCTTCCTGCAGGGGGGCGGCGGCGCCCACGGTGAGAAAGTCGTGGACCTTTTTGATGCGCTCGGTGATTTCGGCAGGGGCGATAGTGTAGCCCAGACGCCAGCCGGTGATGGAGTAGGTCTTGGACAGCGAGCTGCAGCTGATGGTGCGCTCAAACATGCCGGGCAGCGTGGCCATATAGACGTGCTCGTGGGGCACGTAGACGATGTGCTCGTAGACCTCGTCGGTGATGCAGTAGGTGTCGTACTTTTTGCAGAGGTCGGCGATAAAGGTGAGCTCATCGCGTGTAAAGACCTTGCCGCAGGGGTTGGAAGGGTTGCACAGGACGATGGCCTTGGGGTCGTTGTCGCGGAAGGCCGCCTCGAGTGTCTCGCGGTCAAAGTCGAATGTGGGCGGGTTGAGCGGCACGTAGATGGGCTCGGCACCCGAAAGGATCGTGTCGGCGCCGTAGTTCTCGTAGAACGGCGAGAAGATGACGACCTTGTCGCCGGGGTTGGTGCCCGTCATCATGGCGGCCATCATGGCCTCGGTGGAGCCGCAGGTGACTACGATATTCTCGTTGGGGTTCACCGGCATGCCCATAAAGTGCTCCTGTTTGGCGGCGAGCGCCTCGCGCATGGCCTGGGAGCCCCAGGTGATGGAGTACTGGTGGTAAAGCGGCTTGGGGTCGGTGGCGATGGTGCTGAGGCTATCGAGCAGCTGCGCCGGGGGATCGAAGTCGGGGAAGCCCTGCGAGAGATTGACAGCGCCGTACTTATTGGAGATGCGTGTCATGCGGCGGATGACGGAATCGGTAAACGTTGCCGTGCGATTGGAGAGTTCTTTCATGCTTGTCCTTTCGAACATCGGGGTGGGGCAAGTTTACTCCTATGAAACCGGTGGGATTTGCTCGAAATGGATCCGAAAAACTCTTTTCAAAATTCTTGAAAATTGGGGCTTGCATCGCGTGGCGTTCCTTGCAATAATAGTCGAGCGCGAAGCGCACAGGACACGGTGGGTGTAGCTCAGTTGGCTAGAGCGACGGGTTGTGGTCCCGTAGGTCGAGGGTTCGAGTCCCTTTACCCACCCCAGTTCTTGCTTCGTGTTGATATCGGGTCGTTAGCTCAGTTGGTAGAGCAGGGGACTCTTAATCCCAAGGTCCAGGGTTCGACCCCCTGACGGCCCACCAAAGCATGTTAAAGCGACTGGCTTCGGCTGGTCGCTTTTTTGTTGACCTCGCATGGGGTCGAACCCGAAAGGGCGCGGAGCTGAGAAAACGCGTAAGCGTTTGCCAGCGCAGCGCGCAAGGCGCCTTGGCGCCGCAACGGCCGCCTGCGCAGCAGGCTGACCCCCTGACGGCCCACCAAAGCATGTTAAAGCGACTGGCTTAAGCTGGTCGCTTTTTTGTTAACCTCGCATGGGGTCGAACCCGAAAGGGCACAGCCGCTTTCACAGATCGAGCTTACCCTGGGGATCGGTAAAACCGTCAGTACCCTCCTTGAGTTTCTTCTCGTCTGCCTTCACGCGACGCTCGAGCTTTTTTGTATCCTCGGCAGGCGGTAGGTTCTCGGGGACAATTCCGCGGTCGATGAGGCTGCCACGCACGCTTGTGTTGTTCTCGACGTGCTCTTGCTTGATCTGGTCCAGGCCGTACAGGTCGTGTTCCTCGGCATTGAAGGCCGTCATCGAGTTCGTAAGGTCCTTTGCTTTGATGAGGACATCGGCTAACCTGTCCGCCAATGCCGCGCTCTTGGGTACGCCGAGCTGCTGCTTCATTTCCGCCGTGCTTCTGCCGCCAAATAACGCCTCATCGCCCTTCGACTTGATGATCGCGAATCCTTTGGAGTCCACGCCGCGTTTGAACGCAATACCCGAGAGCTGTTTCTCTGAATCGGATAGCGAGTGGCGCGCCTGCAAGCGCTGAATCTCTGCGAAGCGCTGCTCTATGAGCTCTTGGCGGCGCGTCTGCACGGCAAAGTATGCCTGGGCGAGCGCGATCTCTGGCTTGTTTGAATCTCCGTTCTGTGCGATTAAATAGCATGCATAGCGCGTAAGTTTGTAGTCTTTAACCGCGCGAGCGGCGACACCGGCAGTTACCATTTTCGTGGTATCACGAAAATGGGAATCAACTGGAGTTTTGTTTGTTTCGCACGAGACTTTTGCCCTCTTAACAACTTCGGCGAAGTTCTCCCATCGAGTGTACCCCATGGGTTCCATTAAATCGCGTGCGAGCCAATACTCAACGCCGTCTTCCACATTGGCGTAGCTATCAAGTTTGACACGCCACTTCTCGATATCACTACTGTCCATATCTCCTCCTCGCTGGCCTATTGTCTGTGCGGGCTTTGCCCGCTCTGTATTCAGAATTAGGATACGCTGCCGTGCGGACACGAATAGGCCCCGTGCCACCTCGAGCTCACGGGGCCCATAGATATCGATTAGTTGTGTTCTGCTTTAGATGGGTGTCCAGTTTAGTCCGTTCGATAGTGCGATCCGAGGCTTTCGGTTCGCTTGCGCATGGCTTTGACCATTTCCTGTGCTAGTTGAATCTGCGATTGCAGGCGGGCGAGGGCTGCGATTTCGCTGTCCTGAGCTTTCTGTGTGCTCAAGGTCGTTGCCTCCGTCTTCAAGCCCTCAAGATCGTGTAGTGCCTTGGATAGGCCCCCTTCGGTGCGGTTGATCATACAATGGGTACTCATCGTGTGCTTAAGGCTGCGTGTCAGGCGTTCGGCGACTGTTGTGGCAATGCCGTACTGGGGGAGGGCGATATCCGCCTTCGGGGCCTCCTCAGGTGTATTCTGTGCTGCTTGGGCTGCCGATGCGCCCGCGATGCGCCCAAACACTATGCCGTTGGCGCTTGACAAGCCACCAATGCGGTCGGCGCCGTGCATGCCGCCTGTCGCCTCGCCGCAAGCGTAGAGGCCCTCAACGCCCGTATACGCGGTCTTGTCGATTTTGATACCGCCGTTGGCGGCGTGGGCGTACATCGCCACGCGCATCTCGTCGGTCGGCGCGATGCCGTGCTCGTCTTGCAGCCAGGTGGCAAAGGTCTGTACAAACTCGGGGACGTCCTCGCGGGGGAAATCGTAGTGGAGCGCCAGACCTTCGGTACCCGCTTGATCGATGGCAAGATCGATGGCGCGGGAGGCCAAGCGTGACGTGAAGGGGCCATATCCGGAGCGCTGTTCAAGCAGATCGTCCAGCTTGTCGTCGGCGATATCGACCGGCTGGTCTACATGTACGTAGCGCCAGGTTTTCTCGTTGAAGACCAGGTTGCGCTTGGGCTCGATGAAGCCGGGCATCATCTGCATGAACTCTATATTAGTAAGTGTTGCGCCGTGCGCCAGCGCGATGGCCTGCGAGGAGCTGAGCACATCAGCCGACGTAAGGCTGCGCTCGAACAGGCCGCCTGTGCCACCGGCTGCGATGATCGTGGCCTTGGCAGCAAAGGGCACGATTCGATTTTCGGTAAGGTCGTAGAGTACGGTTCCGGTTATTCTGCCGTTCGTGTCCTCAACAAGGTCGATAAGCTCATGGCGGGGGAGCAGGCGAATGCCGAGCGACTCGATCTGGGTCGTCAGAGCGTCCTCAAGGGGCTTGCGGGTGAGGCCGCGCCACATGCGTGTCTTGTGGTCAAAGCAGGGGATAAATTGCTTTTGTTGAGCACTCTTGGCGCTTTGCGGACGCTGGAGCTCAACGCCCAGGTCTTGCTCGAGCCAGTCAATCGCTTGGGGAATGCCGTGGACGAACGTTTGGACGAGTTCGGGGTCGGCAACGCCGCCGACGGCCAGGATGGTGTCGATGAGGTCCTGTTCATCGTCTTCGTTAACGGGTCCGATAAGCCCCAGGCCCCAGGTTCCGGGGAAGAAGCTCGATCCACTCATAGTCTTGCCGGCGCTTGCCACAGCGACGGTTGCACCCGTGCGTGCCGCTTCGATGGCGGCGCAAAGGCCCGCAATGCCAGATCCAATTACCAGTACATCAGTCGATTCCATCGGATTCCTTTCTCGTCCGGCGCATTGTCGCACGGTTGATCGGCAATGGGACCGCAAAGACTCGGCAAATCGGTAAAGGGCAAATATGGCAGGTGGACGTCATGGACGCTCTGACGCTCCATCTCATCACATCTTGAATTTCTCCCCAACTGATATATCGGCATTAGCTACCCTGCGACAGCGCAAACAAAAAGAGCCGCTACCCGGGTGGGTAGCGGCTCCAAAGCTCAACTATATGAGCATCGCGTGGACGCGATTAGGCCTTGAGGGCCTCCTCGACGGCGACAGCGCAGGCGACGGTAGCACCGACCATGGGGTTGTTGCCCATGCCGATGAGACCCATCATGTCGACGTGCGCAGGCACGGAGGAAGAACCGGCGAACTGGGCGTCGGAGTGCATGCGGCCCATGGTGTCGGTCATGCCGTAAGAGGCAGGGCCGGCGCCCATGTTGTCCGGGTGCAGGGTACGACCAGTGCCGCCACCAGAAGCGACGGAGAAGTACTTCTTGCCAGCCTCGAGGCGCTCCTTCTTGTAGGTGCCAGCGACGGGGTGCTGGAAGCGCGTGGGGTTGGTGGAGTTACCGGTGATCGAGATGTCGACGTTCTCGTGCCACATGATGGCAACGCCCTCGCGGACGTCGTCGGCGCCGTAGCAGTTGACGGCGGCGCGGGGACCATCGGAGTAGGGGATGGTCTCGACGACCTTGAGCTCGCCCGTGAAGTAGTCGAACTGGGTCTTCACGTAGGTGAAGCCGTTGATGCGGGCGATGATCTGAGCAGCGTCCTTGCCCAGACCGTTGAGGATGACGCGCAGCGGCTTCTTGCGAGCCTTGTTGGCGTTCAGAGCCAGGCCGATAGCACCCTCAGCGGCAGCGAAGGACTCGTGACCGGCCAGGAAGGCGAAGCACTCGGTGTCGTCGGAGAGCAGCATAGCGCCCAGGTTGCCGTGGCCCAGACCGACCTTGCGGTCCTCGGCGACGGAACCGGGGACGGTGAAGGCCTGGATGCCCTCGCCGATGATGGCGGCAGCCTCAGAAGCGGACTTGGCGCCACGCTTGACAGCGAGAGCGCAACCGAGGGTGTAGGCCCACTCGGCGTTCTGGAAGGCGATGGACTGGGTGTTGTTGACGATCTCACGCGGGTTGAAGCCCTTGTCGGTGCAGATCTGCAGAGCTTCCTCGAGGGAGGCGATGCCGTTGTCGGCGAGGCACTTGTTGATCTTGTCAGCGCGGCGCTCGTAACCTTCGAACGTAACAGTCATAGTTATTTCCCTCCCTTTCTACTCGTGAACCGGGAACACGCTGGCGACGGAGTGAGTCTCCTCGTCGGTGCGCGGGTCGATGTACTTGGCAGCGTTCTCCCACTGACCATAGTGGCCCATAGCGCCAGCGATGGCCTCCTCGGGGGTCTTGCCGGCCTTGACGGCGTCGGTGAACTTGCCGAGGTTCAGGAACTCGAATGCGATGATCTCGTTCTTGTCGTTGAGAGCCATGCGGGTGACGTAGCCCTGAGCGAGCTCGAGGTAACGAGCGCCCTTGGCCTTGGTGCCGAACATGGTGCCGACCTGAGAGCGAAGGCCCTTGCCGAGGTCGTCGAGGGAGGCGCCCACGGGCAGGCCGCCCTCGGAGAACGCGGTCTGGCTGCGGCCGTAAACGATCTGCAGGAAGATCTCGCGCATAGCAACGTTGATGGCGTCGCAGACGAGGTCGGTGTTGAGGGCCTCGAGGATGGTCTTACCGGGAAGGATCTCGGAAGCCATGGCGGCAGAGTGGG
>CABRWN010000089.1 GCA_902474645.1 uncultured Collinsella sp. | reverse complement strand
TGCACGCCAAACGTCGCCGCCAGCCACGGGGCAATCGCCAGCGGGGCCACGCCGGCGAACATGTTGCCAAAACCCATGACCGAGTTCACGCGACCGAGCTGTTCGAGCGGAGCCGTCGTTTGCACGATAGTGTTGTGGAGCGGGTTGACGACACCCCAGGCCACGCCCAGGACAATCTGGCCGACAAGGGCTACGCCCACGTACGGCGTTCCCACGTAGAGCAGGCTTCCCAGGCCCACGGACATAAGCGCCACGAGCAGCGTTTTTAGGTTGGCCAGGTGCGGCGGCAAGCGGAGCGCGACCATGGCGCCCAGCACCGCGCCCACACCGCAAGCCGACGAGAGCCAGCCCATCCACTCAACACCGACGTGCAGAACATCACGGTAGAAGAACGACTCCAGCGGATCGAAGGCACCGTAGCCAAAGTTCGAAAGAAAGATGATGCAGAAAAGTAACGCGAGGACGCTGTTGGTAAAGACTGTCTTGATGCTGGTCGCGAAGGTGACGCGGGAAGATGTGTTGGGGTCGGGGCTTTGTCCCGCACGCTCCCCTTCCTCTGCCGAATCGGCATCCGCATGCCCGGCGACATGGCTGGTCTGCGGTCTAAAGCCCCAACCGGCGACGAGCGCCAGTACGGTAAAGATCATCATGAGCACGAACACCGCGCGTGACGATGTAGCCGCCGCGACAAAGCCGCCCAGCGTGGGGCCAACGATGATACTCACGTTTGAAAACATGGCGATGGCGGAGTTGATGTCTTTGAGCTCGACGGGGTCGTCGGTGAGGTAGGCTGGATAGGATGTGGCGATGGGCTGGGCGAACCCCATCACAAAGCCCAGGAGCACCGCGCCGAGCAAAACGATGCCGGTCGCGCTGCCAAAAACGAGGATCGCCACGCCGGTTGCCAGCGTGCCCACGATGCTCAGCAAGAAATGACGGCACGGGCCCCAGGCGTCGAGCGCCGCGCCACCCGCAAAGGATCCCAAGATCACGAATACGTTCATAAAAAGGACGGCCAGCGATGTCGCTACGACCGAGGCATCGTCCGCATAGGTGAGCGTTCCGATGACGCCGATAAAGTAGCTGGTCTGGAAGCCGGTGTAGATGAGAAAGCGCATCGCCACCAGGCGCTTGGCCTGCACGGACAGCGATGATCGAGGCTTTGAGAAAAGAGAGGCGAGCATGGAGACTCCTTGTTTCATACGAATGCGGACGACGGGAATGCGGACGACGGGCATTCGCCACCGTCTGTCAAATCAATCTATCCGCATGAAACATTAAGGACGCATCAAGCCCCTTCTCTCCGTTTTTCGCCCGTCAACTACTTGGTAGATTGTAAGGCATGTCCCACACATCTACCAAAGCAAAAACCACCACAAAGGTGCCTGGCCCCTTTTGTGGTGGAAATGACGTTTGCCCAGATAAAACCTGCCAAAATAAACCTGTCCCTTTTTGGCATGTTATGGCAACGCAGCGAGCCGGTTCCAAGTGCCCCAGGTCGCCCCGAAAGAGGAGCGACGCGTACTTTGGTACGCGAGCGACGGCTTGAGGGGCGAGATGGGGTGCTTGGGGCCGGCGCAGCGTCAAGCCTGAAGGTGGTCTTGGATGAGATCGCAGATGGCTCGGGCGTCGTTGATGTTGATGGCTCGGGTCGCAAAGCCGGCGTCGAAGGCCTGACGCGCCAGGGCTTCGTTGCAGGCAAGGGCCAGCGTGTGGCCATCGACCAGGTCGAGCGAGCTCTTGCCGCGCAGACGGTCGACACCCGATCGCGCGACCACGATGTTGTCGAAGCCCTCGGTCTTGTAGCCCTCGATGATCACCACGTCGACATCGTTGTAGCGCGACAGCAGCTCGCGCGCGGGCATCTCGTCCTCCTCGCGCGTGTCGGCGTACTCCGCCCAGCGCGTGGCGCAGATGAGGCCCACGTGCTTGGATCCGGCCTGGTGATGGCGCCAGGTGTCCTTAGCGGGCACGTCGATATCAAAGCCATGGTGCCCGTGATGCTTGAGCGAGCCCACGCGCAGACCGCGGCGGGTGAGCTCGGCGATAACCTTCTCGACGAGTGTGGTCTTGCCCGAATTTTGGTAGCCGATAAACGCGATCGCGGGGACGGCCGGGGCCGGAGCTGCGGGCGCGACGGCGACGGGTGCGCTCGCGGGTGCGTTGCCCGCGGCTCCCACGGCCTCAACAGCAGCGGCCTGACGCTCTGCACGGTCCCATACGCCCGAGCGGCCGCCCTCCTTGTGCAGCAGGCGCACGTCGACGATCTCCATGCCGCGATCGACCGCCTTGCACATGTCATAGATCGTTAGGCACGCGGCACTCGCGCCGGTCAGGGCCTCCATCTCGATACCAGTCTTGCCCGTCACGCCGGCCGTAACCAGTACATGAAAGCCAACCTGCCCGTCCGCGCGCGCCGGCGCCCAGCCCTCGGGCACGTCCTCGGCCGGCGTCCCCGCCGGAGCGATGGGCGCAATGTCGCACTTACTCTTGGTAATGAGCAACGGATGACACATGGGGATGATGTCACTCGTGCGTTTGATGGCCATAATGCCCGCCACACGCGCGCAGGCAAGCACGTCACCCTTTTTGGCGCGGTCTTGCAGCACCATGGCCTGCGTCTCGGGATGCATGAGGATAGTGCCCTCGGCGATAGCAATGCGATGGGTCTCGGCCTTGTCGGACACGTCGACCATGCGCACCTCGCCCTTGGCGTCCACGTGCGTCAGCTCGTCGCGACGGGCATCACGGGCGGGCTCGGTGACAGCACTGACAGTCGGCTGCGCGGACGCGTCGGCGCTGCCAGCATTCGCCGCAGCCGTGGCTTTGTGGGCAGACATCGCGGCCCTGCGAGCGGCCTTGGTGGCATCGGCGTACCTGCTCTTGGCCATATGATCATCCTCCGATTTGGGACATAAATCGTTGCGTGCCCTCAATTATCGCGTGTTCCTGCGGTTTGTGGGCCACGGCATCGCGCCAAATCGAAAGTACCTGCATATCATCACCACGGCGCAGCGCCTCACGCACCGAATACTCGGCATCGCTGAACAGGCACGGACGCACGTTGCCATCGGCCGTCAGGCGCAGACGGTTGCAATTCGCACAAAAATGGTTGGACATGGCGCTAATGAAGCCGACCGTTCCCGCCGCGCCCGGAAAGTGCCAATAGCGCGCAGGGCCCGCGCCGGCAGGAGCGTCGTTGATGTCGAGCGGCTCGAGCTCGCCCAGTCCCACCGCGGTGGCCCCGGCATTGATGCGCGCCCGCAGCTCGTCGCTCGGCACGGTATCGCTCGCGTCCCACAGCTCGGGATTGAGCGCGGGCGCATGCGGGTCCACAGCGCAATGCGAGCTCGTGTGCTCGTCGCCGATGGGCATATATTCGATAAATCGCAGGTGGATGGGACGGTCGAGCGTGAGCCGCGCGAGGGCTGCCACATCCTGGTTGAGCCGGCGCACAACAACGCAGTTGACCTTAACGGGCTCAAAGCCCCAAGCCAGCGCCGCGTCGATGCCAGCCATGGTCTGCTCGAGCCGGCCCAGACGCGTGATCTTTCCAAACAGCGTAGGGTCGAGTGTGTCGAGCGAAATGTTGACGCGGTTAAGCCCGGCATCTTTGAGCTGCGGTGCCAGCTTGGGCAGCAGGGCGCCATTGGTGGTGAGCGAGATGTCCTCGATCTGCGGGATCGCGCGGATGTCACGAATAAGCGGAATGATACGGCGGCTGACCAGCGGCTCGCCACCCGTCAGGCGCACGCGGCGAATGCCCTCCCCCGCCACCAAGCGCACAAAGCGGGCGATTTCCTCGGCGCTGAGTAGCTCGTCGTGTGCACGGGGCGCCACGCCATCGGCCGGCATGCAATAGATGCAGCGGAAATTGCACTTGTCGGTAACGGCAATGCGCAGGTAGTTGATATCGCGGCCAAAGCCGTCATGTTGCACGTGCCCGTCCACGCAGCCCTCCCCTCACGCGGCGTTTTATTCTTCGGAAAACATAATACCCCACGAGAGAATCATGCCGACACCCGTACGACAGGACAGGTCGCTTCGAGCAAGACCGGCTTCCCAAGCCCATCCTCAGCACAGACCATCACAACATTCGATGCCTTTCCCGTTTTTGGCGAAAAACGTCGAATGTTGTGATGGTTAGCCTGCCCACGGCACCCCGTAGAAGGGCCAAAACGCCCCTAAAGGCCGCCGTCCCAGTGCCGAATCACGAATTCTCGCAGGTCGTTCTGACGTTTCTGAAACGCCTCGCTTCGGTCGCACTTGATACCCATAGCGAGCGCGATGGCGTTCATCGCCCGATGCAATTGCAACTGATGGGCAAACTGAGTCCCGGTGAGGACGATCATCCTAAAGCCCAGCGCGCTCAGCACGGTCATACGCTCCGCGTCCAACGCGCTGCGCTGTTTATCAAGATGGTCCGAGCCGTTGTATTCAATCCCCGTACCGCTTGCAGGCGCATATACATCAATCTCGAAATACCCGGCCTTTGCGAGATACTTGAACTCGTTGGGAACATCGACCCGATAGTTGAGCTCGATCTTGGCGTATCCCAGCCCTCCCTGGGAACGTTTTGCTACGACCATGATTGCGGTGGCCGTCTCCATGGGCGACCGCGCGCCATCGTGCACACGCTTGAGCGCGGCGGCCGCGCGTATAGCCCCCTGGCGAGATCGGTTCTCATTGCAATAAGCAATCAAGTCGGCAACGGTGTACCTCTGCTGCATTTCGATATAATCGCCTGTCGACAGATGATTCAAATGGTATCGGGCGCAGATTTCATACCCATATTCCAGCTGCTCGGGCTCGCTCATCCACGAACCCGCTTGGACAAAGCACATGACCTCATCAACCACTAGAAGGCCCTCTGCCACCTCGATAAGATGGCCTGGAGGTACCGGCGCCCCAAACACGTGACACCTAAATCCAGCCGGCGTCGAGCGCTCAAAATCGAAGTTGACGAGCGTGTCGATATGATCGAGCTCTTCTCGCGGAATACCGAGCGAGACCAGATAGTCGGCAACGATTCCAACTGCCGTTGAAGCCCTCAGCCCCTTGGCATCGAGTCCCAATTTGGGCAGGCCCGCGGTCGGCTCCGCCTCGTTGGCAAGCGAGTCCTCATCGTATAGGCTGCTTGCTCGCGAGAGCGGCTCGGACGGGCGCGCCACGTTGTGGTACAGCCAGGCAGTCTTATGGGACAGGACGATCGGCAGGTCCATGAGCCCTCCAATGGAATCGGATAACCAACCTTATTCCCCTGCTCACGGGTCCGCACACCTTCGTGCGCAAGAAAGCGATTCCACCCGGTCGAGTGGCAGAAAAACCATCACAACATTCGATGCTTTTCCCGTTTTTGGCGAAAAACGTCGAATGTTGTGATGGTTTGAGGCGGGGTGAGGGGCACAGAGGGCCAAAGCATCGTGCTTGGAGCGTGACTATTTTTCGCCCCGCTGCCGACACAAACCTTGACTCTACAATCGTTGTAGGGTTTTCACTACACTGGTACGTAAACAGACCCAGCCAGAAAGCCCCGCCCATGGAACACGACCTCACACGCGGCAATGTCCTCAAGACCATCGCGGTCTTTGCCCTGCCTTATATGCTCTCGTACTTTTTGCAGATGCTCTACGGCATGGCCGACCTGTACATGATGGGGCAGTTTAGCGGCGCCGCCGGCATCACCGCCGTGGGCAATGGCGCGCAGACGCTCTATATCATTACCGTGACGCTCGTGGGTCTGGCCATGGGAACGACGGTCATCGTCGGCCACGCCGTGGGCTCGCGCCGCTTCGACCGCGCCGAAACCGCCATCGGCAACACCATCACGCTCTTTATGGGTGTCTCGGTGGTGCTGGCCGCTGTCCTGCTCGCGCTTTGCCCGCAGATCGTGGCACTCATTGGCACGCCGGCCGAGGCAGTCGAAGGCACTGCCGCCTACCTGCGTATCTGCTTTATCGGCATTCCCTTTATCGCCGCGTACAACATTCTCTCGGCCATCTTTCGCGGGCTGGGCGATTCCCGCTCGCCTATGTACGTGATCGGCGTGGCATGCATCATCAACATCGCGCTCGACTTTCTGTTTATCGGGCACATGGGGCTCGGCCCCGTGGGCGCGGCACTCGGCACGGTGACCGCCCAGACGGCCAGCGTTGCCCTCGCGCTCGTGTGGCTCAAGAGCCGCCGAACGAATATCCACGTTAAGCGCAGCGACCTGCGCCCCCAGCCCGAGGTACTCGGCAGCATTCTTAAGATCGGCGTGCCCGTGGCCGTGCAGGACGGCTGCATCCAGGTGGCGTTTATGTTTATCACCGTCATCGCCAACCATCGCGGCCTGGTCGACGCCGCCGCCGTGGGCCTGGTTGAGAAGATGATCAGCTTTTTGTTCATTGTGCCGAGTTCCATGGGTGCCACCGTCAGCGCACTCACGGCGCAAAACGCCGGCGCGGGCAAGGGCGACCGCGCACGTCAGGTGCTCAAAGACGCCATGACCATCTCGGTGGTGTACGGCTGCCTGATCACGGTGCTGATGTGGCTGGTGGCTCCGGCGTTTATTGGCTTTTTTGCCAAGGACGCCGCGGTGGTCGCGGCCGGTACCGGCTATATGCGCAGCTACATTTTCGATGCAATCTTTGCCGGCATCCACATTTGCTTTAGCGGCTTTTTCGCTGCGTACGGCAAGAGCTACATCGGCTTTGCGCACAATGTGCTGGCCGTGGCGCTCATTCGCGTGCCGGGCGCGTGGCTGCTGTCGAACGCCTATTCCGACACGCTGTTTCCCATGGGCATCGCCTCGCCGTGCGGATCGATTCTGTCGGCAGTCATCTGTGTTGTTGCGTTTACCGTGCTCAACCGGCGCGGGGCTTTTGACAAGTTGATGGCGTAGCGGGGCGACGCGAGCCTGGCGCCCCTCCCCTGCTTTTTACCGAAAGGAGCGGTCCCATGGCCGACTCGCCAACCGAACATACCGAGGGCCTGCTCCGCATTGGCGAGGTGGCGCGCCTGTTTAACCTGAGCGTGGGGACGCTACGTCATTACGAGCAGATGGGCTTGCTGGACCCGGCGCACATCGATCCGGCAAGTGGGTACCGCTACTACGGATCGCGGCAGCTCTCCACCCTCAATACCATCAGCCACCTGCGTGTTCTCGACTTGCCACTAGCGCAAATCCGTGAGTTTGTGACCACGCGCGATGTGGACCTCATGCAGCGGCAGCTGGCTCAGCAGCAGGAGCTCATCGAGCGCAAGCGCCGCGAGCTGGAGCGCGTGTCGTGCAAGATCGATAACCGGCTTGCCCTGCTGCACGATGCCTTGAACACCGAGCTCGATAGCATTTGCACAATCGATGCCCCCGAGCTTCGCTGCGCCGTGTTGCGCGAACGCGTCAACCCTACCGACGCCTATGCGCTGGAGTGGCAGATTCGCCAATTGCAGAAGGGGCAACACGAGACCTTTGTCTTTCTGGGCAACTTGGGCGTCGGGATTAGCGCCGAGCGTCTGGCCGCCGGCGACTTTGATGGCTACGACGAGGTTTTTCTACTGCTCGATGACACCGATGAGTACTTGGGGAACGCCGAGACGCGGCCTGCCGCGCGCTGCCTGACCATAAGCTTTCGCGGCACGCACGGGCAAGCAGACCCGCGCTATAAGCAGCTGCTCGGCTATATGCGCGAACACGGGCTGTCCCCCGCTGGCCCCTCACGCGAGATTGCCCTCATCGACGACATCATCAGCGATGACCCCGCGACCTACGTGACGCAGATCACGGTGCCCGTTGCCCCAGCAAAGTAAGAACCGCCCGGAAGGCATCGTGCTTCCGGGCGGTTCTTACTAATCATCATCCAGCAACTCGAATCGATTTCTAGATATCACCAATGCGGCATAATCTTGGCTTTGGTGAAAAACATGGGCAATCACAACGTCCTCGTTATCGTAGTAATAAAGCATTACATAAGAATTAACGAGGCAAGCATGGTAACCAAGCACTGCAAGCTCGGGCAACTTCGATAAGCCGTAGTCAACTACACCACTTTGAAGAAGCTGGAGCTGGCTACGGTATTTATCAAGAAAGTGCCGGGCAGTAAAAATACCATGCCCCAATAGATAATCAACGATATCGTCAACTTCTTGTTCAGCTGAAGGCAGAATCTTGACGTTATAGGCCATATTTTGCCTCAAGGTCATCGAGAGCCTCAAAGGCATCACGCGCCGTGCCAGCAGCACGCTCCCGCTCGGCCACAGCTATACGAGCCATCAGACGAGCCTTAGCCTGTTCCTGGACCATGAGGTCGTAGTCCTCAGATCGAAGTACAACAAATTTGCTATAGCCGTTTTTTGTAACAGTCACTGGACCAGTAGTAGTTTCAACAAGCTCCGAGAATTTCGCGGTGTCCCGCATATCTTTAATTGGAACGCAAACGGGCATGTTCAACTCCAATCATAATTATGTACATAATTATGAAGTATAGCTCAACTAACGAGCGTCGGCTACAGGATAAA
>CABRWN010000088.1 GCA_902474645.1 uncultured Collinsella sp. | reverse complement strand
GCCGGCGGATTCGGGCCGTCGACACCCGCGTCACCAATTGCGTCTAGAGCCCTCCGGTAGAGTGTCCAAGCCCTAAAGCCCAGTTGATGCTACGGGGTTTAGAGGCGGATTGAAGCAAGGGGAAGACATGTCCGCTCGGGGTGATAGACTAACGCTGTGGTAAATACAGGACAGTTTGACCGTTTTTCAACCAAGATAGGCGTCCCATGCAACTAAATGCAGCTGATATAGCGCAAAAGAGAATTGACCTCGGCCTCACCCAAAAGGAGTTCGCCGCCGCCCTTGGTATGGGCTCGTCTGGCGAACGCACCGTTCGGCGCTGGGAGTCTGGGGATACTAGTCCAACGGCGGCTGAATGCGCCTTTATCGCATCGCTCGATGCGGGGGCTCCATTTGACCAAGGGGAGCGCAGCGACGCGCCTTTTACCTTCTGCGATCTCTTCGCGGGCATCGGCGGTATACGAATGCCGTTCCAAGAGCTTGGCGGTAGGTGCGTCTTCTCTTGCGAGTGGGATAAGTTCGCCCAGAAAACCTACCGGATGAACTATGGAGAGACCCCGGCGGGCGACATCCGTCAGGTCGCATCAAACGATATACCGGACTTCGATGTCCTGCTCGCAGGCTTTCCTTGTCAGCCATTCTCCCTTGCAGGCGTTTCGAAGAAGCAATCTTTGGGGAGACCCACCGGCTTTGAGGATAAAACGCAGGGAACCCTCTTTTTCGAGGTCGCTCGCATCATACGCGACAAGCGCCCGAAGGCCTTCTTGCTTGAGAACGTTAAGAACCTTACGAGTCACGACGGCGGGAAGACCTTCAAGGTCATACGACAGACGCTTGAGGAGGACCTTGGATACCATATTTTCTGGAAAGTGCTTGATTCAAAAAACTGGACGTGCCAGCACAGGGAGCGCATCTACATCGTGGGGTTCAGGGAGGAAGTTCCCTTCTCGTGGGATGACCTTGAGGTGCCGGGACCGGGACATACGCTAGGGGAAATCCTCGAAGAGCAACCAAACGAACGCTACACCATTTCGGATAAGCTATGGGCCTATCTGCGCGCCTATCGCGAAAAGCATGAGGCGGCGGGCCACGGCTTTGGATACTCGATGGTCGGCCCAGAGGACACGACAAGGACGCTTTCCGCCCGGTACCACAAGGATGGCAGCGAGATTCTGGTCGGGCAGGAAGGAAAAAACCCTCGTAAACTCACTCCCCGCGAATGCGCGCGCCTGCAAGGATTTCCCGATGAGTTCATCATCCCGGTGTCGGATACTCAGGCATACAAGCAGTTCGGCAACTCCGTGACCGTGCCGGTCGTGCGCTCGGTCGCGAAGTTGATGATGGAGGTGTTCTAGGATGGACTGTGGAGTACTTGGCGCGTATTTTGACGGTGCTGTCGCGAAAACCCTCGCGGGCGTTGACATCATGGGGGCCAATGAAAGCCACCAGCACGAATTCAACGGCGTGGGGCCTTTGCGCGCGCTTTTCGGAGACGATGACATAAAGGGGATGCGAACTACCTTCGCATATCTCGATGATGGTGCAGACCCTATATTCGACCATGGTTATACCACTTGGTACGACGCCCGCAGGAAGCATCCAACTAGAACTGAGTATAGGCTCTACTACAACGATAATGCTGCCATGGGCATGGCCCGTCCGGGCGACCTCATGGTTTTGGCCAAGCAAGAAGCCAAGGAGGTCGTAATCCTATTTGCCCGAGCGGGGAGTACGGCGGAATCTCAAGTTCGCTGGCTCTTCGCGCTCGACGGGGTTGGCGAGAAGGGTTTTACGCCCTCTGCTCGGGAGGATACGCGCATCACGTCGATCGCCGCAAGGATTTTGGAGTCCATCGGCATCGAAGTTAGCATGCCGATCGCAGCGGAGAACTTCCTCGACGGTATGATCGAGAAATTCGGCGAGTCCTTCCCCAAAGGGGCAGACTTCTCAGCCTACTCAGCTTCCACCCTTGGAAAGCTCGATTGGACGGGCGACCCGGATGGCTGCTTGGTCGCTTGTTACGAACGCGAAGAGATGCTGTTCCGCGTCTTCGAGCGGCATCTCTTGGAGCGCGACCTCGCGCCATACCTTGGCTCGGCGCTTGATGTTGATGGCGTGCTGCGCACCACTATGTCGGCCTTCCAGCGCCGCAAGTCCCGTGCGGGGACGGCGTTCGAGAATCAACTCTCGATGCTATTCGATGCTAGGGGCATACGCTACTCGGCGCAGAAATACACCGAGGGCAAATCAAAGCCGGATTTCATCTTTCCCTCTATTGACGATTACCACGACCCCAAGTTCCCTGTCGCTCGACTGACGATGCTCGGTGCCAAGACAACCATCAAGGAGCGTTGGCGTCAGGTGCTTGATGAGGCTGACAGAATCGAGGACAAGCATCTTGTAACACTTGAGCCCGCCGTAAGTGAGGATTACACACGAGCTATGGCTAAGGACAGGCTCAGCCTCGTTGTGCCCTCATCGCTGTTCGAAACCTACACGCCCGCGCAAAGGGAATGGCTCATGAGCGTCAACGACTTCTGCAGGCTGGTAGAAGCCCGACAGCACGAGTAGAACCACGAGACGTTTTTTAGAAATGAGGCCGGAGACCAGTTGAGTCTCCGGTCTTCTTTTTTCACTCGCAACAGATTCGTCGATCACGAGGTGGGATTTGTATTTGGACTGCGCAAACTCTTGGGCAAGGGTGCTTTTTCCAACGCGGCGGGCCCCCTCGAGCATGATGGCTCGGGATCCATTGCTCGCTTTCCAATCGAGGAGTTTATTGTAGGCCGTACGTCTGAATACTGACATGATTGCCCAATCTAGCTGCTGTATACACGAAATGGGAAGTGTGGTTACCTGATTCAATACACGAAATGGGAAGTATATACAGGCCCTTTTCTACACGAAATGGGAAGTGCGGGTACCGCTGGAGCTTGTTGGGATAGATGGAGCGCATGTGTTGCGTCGCTCAGGTATGCTCATATGTGCCTAGAGTTTCACATGCCGAGAAAGGTTGATGGCTGCCATATCCACATACCAAAACACGGAGCGCTCAGCGCCGTCGACACGCGTCACCAATTTCCCCGCGGGGGGGGAGTTTTCGAATCCGCCCGGGGGCACCAGGGAATATGACGGCGTCGCGTGAGCGGCGCCGTTTTTGGTTAGTGGGGGCCGACGGCAGATTCGGGCCGTCGACGCTCGCGTCACCAATCGCGTCATTCGAATCGGCGCTGGGAATTCAGTGCTTTTCCTCATGCAAGTATCTTCCATCTTGCGTCGCCGTCAGCCGTGAGCGGTCGATTTTTACCGATAAACGGCAAATTAATTCAGAAAAAATCAGGTAATTTCAAGAATGGTCAAACTTGATTAACAGCAAAACCACAAGGTAGATGGCTTTATACGGTGAAAAACTCTGACACAATGAGAAAAAGAGTGAAAAATAATGATTGAGAATGAACTTATGTGGCAGTAATCTACATGTCACAGGGTAAGCCCCGGCGCGCAGGCGGCGGCCCTTATCGAATTACGGATATAGATCAGGTGCCCGAACGGGCAGAAACGATCAAGGACGAAGGTAAAGGACGTGGAAGCATGAAGCTTGCAACTCGTATCAACTCCTATTTTCGCGATGGCGACAAGAATCTTGATCGCGTGTTCGCGGAGTTCCAGAGCGTGGGCCTCACGCACGTCGATCTCAACTACCCCGAGCACTGCACAGGTGTCACGGCTGAGGACATGGCCGCCAAGCTCGCAGCTCACGACCTGCAGCTGAACGGCTGCGCGCTGCGCTTCCGCAACGCCTTCCTCAACGGTGACCTGGGCAATGCCGATGATGCCCTTGCTGCGGAAGCCCTTGAGCTCTGCTACGAGGCGTGCGACTACTGCCGCACTGCCGGTGGCAACACGGTGACCATCTGGCTCGGCCACGACGGCTTTGACTACAGCTTCCAGATCGCCTACGCTCGCGTCTTCGACCAGCTCGTAGCCGCATTCCAGAAGGTTTGCGACTACGCGCCCGACCTCAAGATCTCGATTGAGTACAAACCCTACGAGGAGCGCGCGTACGCGTTCATCGACTCCATGGGTATGACCGGCATGATTCTCAACGCTGCAGACCGCCCGAACCTGGGCGTCACGCTGGATTACTGCCACATGCTCATGAAGCACGAGAACCCTGCCATGGCCGCCGACCTGTTCGGCCGCGAGGGCAAGCTCTACGGCATTCACCTAAACGACGGCAACGGTCGCTTCGACGATGGCCTTATGATTGGTACGTCCACGCCGGTGAAGACCCTCGAGTTCCTCTACTACGTGAAGAAGCACGGTTACGACAGCGCAATCTACTTCGACACGTTCCCGGTCATCGAGCTCGCTGCCGGCGAGGCTGCACAGAACGACCAGATGATCCATCTGCTCAACGACGCCATCGAGGCCGTAAGCATGGAGAAGATCCAATCCGTTATCGATGCAAACGACGCGATTAAGGCAGCCGAGCTTGTCCGCGAGCTCTTCTGCGCAATGGGGAGGTAACCAATGAAACGCGACTGGAACGCGATGGCTCAGGGGATTCTGGACGCCGTCGGTGGTCCCGAGAACATCTCGGGCATGACGCACTGCGCGACGCGCCTGCGCCTCAATCTCAAAGACGACGCGGCTTGCGACGACGCTGCGGTCAAGGAAGTCGAAGGCGTTGTGAACACGCTGAACAAGGCCGGTCAGTACCAGGTCCTCATCGGCACTGAGGTCCCGAAGCTGTACGAGAAGTTTGAGCCGCTGGTCAAGGGTTCGGGCGTGGAAATCTCCGCTGCTACCAAGGACGAGGGCGAGAGCATCGTCAGCCAGGTCTTCTCCGCGATCTCCGGCATCTTTGCCCCGCTGCTGCCCGCCATGGCCGGCTCCGGTATCCTGCGCGGCTTCGTTATCCTGGCCGCCCAGCTCGGCATCATCGCTGAGGGCACGGGTACCTACACCATCCTGTACACCCTGGCCATGAGCGTGTTCTACTTCCTGCCCGTGCTGCTCGGCTTCTCCGCCGGCAAGCGCTTCGGCGCGAGCCCGTACCTGTCGGCGCTGCTCGGCGCGTGCCTGCTCTACCCGGACTTCATCGCCCTCATGGGCGACGCGGGCAACGGCGCCATGACGGACTTCTTCGGCATCCCCGTGGTTCTCATGAACTACAACTCCACGGTTATCCCTGCCATCTTGTCTGTCTGGGTCTACTCGTACCTGTACAAGTGGCTCGATGAGCACGTTTCCGAGATGCTCAAGCTCGTCGTGCTGCCCGCCATCTCCCTGATCGTTATGGTTCCGCTCACCATGCTCGTCATCGGTCCCCTGGGCGTCTACGCTGGTGAGGCCATCGCCTTCGTGGTCAACTGGCTGATCGAGCGCAGCTCCGTGTTCGCCGGCGTGCTGGTTGGCGGCGGCTGGTCCGTGCTGGTGTCCATGGGCATCCACTGGGCCGTGAACCCCATCATGATCAACAACATCGCTCAGAACGGCTTCGACTACATCTGCCCCTTCACCTTCGCCTGCAACTTCGCCGTTATCGGCTGCGCCTTCGGCGTGTTCCTCAAGGCCCGCGACCAGAAGCTCAAGAGCTTCGCGATGACCGGTGTCGTATCGATCGCCCTGTCCGCCATCATCGAGCCCACGCTGTTCGGTATGCTCGTGAAGAACAAGAAGGTCTGGCTTGCGCAGATCATCGGCGGTGCCGTCGGCGGCGCGTTCCTCGGTATCATGAAGGTCGTCACCACTGCGTTCACCTTCGGTTCCGTCACTACGTTCCCGGCTTTCGTGAGTTCCGACCCCATGAACTTCGCTTGGGCTATGGTCGGCATGCTCATTTCCGCCGTCGTGGCCGGTGTTCTTGCCTTCGCCTTCACCGGCAAGGAGGATCAGCTCGCCTAAGAGCCCCGGATGCGCCGCCTCTCCTAGGGTCGTTCTCTTCGCTTGAAGAGCGTCGCGCTTACGCGAGGTGTGTCAACCTCGTTCAAATTGTGAACGAGAGGGTAGGTCAATCGATTAAGCGGTCGTCATCGCAACAGGTGGCGGCCGCTATTCTGCTTGTGCGTTACACTTTTCGAAAAGAAATGAACGAGCGTGAAGCAGAGTGGTTTGGAGAGGTTCCCAATATGATTCCGTATGAGCGCCAGGAGCGAATTGTAGAGTGCCTGCAGAAGTCGGGCCTCGCGAGGATTTCCGAGCTGCAGGAGGAGCTGCCGGGCGTCTCTATTTCGACGCTACGTCGCGACCTCAAGGAGCTGGAGGCGCT
The DNA here is from genome assembly GCA_902474645.1 of uncultured Collinsella sp. GTDB lineage: Bacteria > Actinomycetota > Coriobacteriia > Coriobacteriales > Coriobacteriaceae > Collinsella. Next base: position 2,323 of record CABRWN010000088.1, on the reverse strand, counting down.
TGGCAAGGTTGAGCATCTTTCGGGCGGCGCGGTGAGGCTCCTCTCGGCTGTCCACGAGGTGAGTATCTCGACGCGTTCGGGCCTACACGGGAGTGAGAAGGAACAGATTGCCCAAGTCGCCTTGCGTTTTGTTGAGGACGGGGACACGCTCTACTTGGACTCGGGTTCCACCTGCACGGCGCTGCTGCGTCTGCTGCTCGACCGCGACGTGACAATTTACACGACGGATGCCTCGGCGTGCCTGATTAAGAGCGAGACGCGCGCCCAGCTCATCGTGGTGGGTGGCGAGTTCAACTATGTGAACTCCTCGTTCTGCGGTTCTATGACCGAATCGATCCTGCGCGATCTGTACTTCGATAAGGCGTTTATCGGGACCAACGCGATTGACGAGGACCGCGGCGTCATGACGCCCTCCTACGTTGAGGCGGCGAAGAAGCGCATCGTGCGCGAGAATTCGAATAAGGCGTACGTGCTGTGCGACAGCTCGAAGTTCCATCAGTTCTCGAATGTTCGCGCGTTTGGGTTCGATGGTGTGTCGATTATCGCGGAGTCCTATGACGAGAAGATCGCCCAGTGCGCGCGCCTGATCACGCCTGGAGCGTAGGGGGTCCGGGCTCAGGTCTGCGGATTGTGGCCCCTGGCTGCTGCTGTCCGCGTAGCGGGATTTCTTCCTAGGGAATACGACAGCGTTTCGTGGTGCGGGCTCCTGCATGATACCAGCTAGATAGGCAAATATGGCAACGTTGTGAATCTGGAAAAGCCTGCAGGTTAACAACGTGGTTAAACGATTAATCAGCCAGACTGTAGATAAAGGTTAAACGATTAATTACCACCGAGTAGATAATCACCGAGCAGATAAGGAGTTCACTATGCTGCTCTGCCCCAGTCTCATGTGCGCCGACTACGGCAATCTGCGTGCGACCGTCGAGGATCTCGACGCCGCCGGCATCGACATCTTCCATTGCGACGTGATGGACGGCAGTTTCGTTCCCAATTTCGCCATGGGTCTCGAAGACATCAAGGCCGTGCGAGCTGCCACCAACAAGCTCGTCGACGTGCACCTTATGGTCGAGAATCCTGCCAGCAAGGTTGAACTTTTCGCCTCCGCCGGCGCGGACATCATCTATATCCATCCGGAGTCCGAGCGTTACGTGGTCAAGACACTCGCCGCGATTAAGTCCCTCGGCAAGAGCGCCGGTATCGCCGTGAACCCCGACACCTCTATCTCCGAGATCGAGGAGATGTTGAACCTCTGCGATTACGTGATGGTCATGACGGTGAATCCGGGTTTTGCCGGTCAGAGCTTTATCGAGTTCACGAACGACAAGGTGCGTCGCCTTGCCGCGCTGAAGGAGCGCTTTGGCTTCAAGCTCATGATCGACGGCGCCTGCTCGCCCGAGCGCGTGCGCGACCTGTCCGCCATTGGCGCGGACGGATTTATCCTGGGCACCAGTGCGCTGTTTGGCAAGGACGCTGGTTACGAGGAGTGTCTGCGCCGTTTGCGCGCCGGCGAGGTGTATTAGAAGCGGAACGGCGAATTAGGACGGATTGAGCGCGCGGCATGCGCGAATGGTTCTTATGGAAAGGGGTCTCTTTTGAAGATCGGTATTGGAAACGACCACGTCGCAGTCGAGTACAAGGAAGCCATCACGGCGTATATCCAGGAGAAGTACGGCTACGAAGTCGTGAACTTCGGTACGGACAGCACCGAGCGCTTTGACTATCCCATCGCGGGTGAGGCCGTGGCGGACGCTGTCATGTCCGGCGAGGTTGATCGCGGTATCGTTATCTGCGGTACGGGTGTGGGCATCTCGCTTGCCGCCAACAAGGTGCGCGGTATCCGTTGCTGCACCTGCTCTGAGCCGTATTCCGCTCGCCTGTCGCGCGAGCACAACAACACCAACATGCTCGCATTTGGTGCTCGTGTGGTAGGCATCGAGCTGGCCAAAATGATTGTCGACGCCTGGCTCACCGGCGAGTTCGAGGGCGGCCGTCACCAGCGACGCATCGATATGATTCGCCAGATCGAGGCTCGTCAGCTCGTACGTGCGGAGGAAGCACGCGGCTGGTAGCGGAAAAGCCCGTCACCCGTGTGGTGGCGGGCTTTTTGCATGTCGCGCGTGGGATAGAGCACATGCGAGAGAAAAACGCGGCTATTCGCTGCCCGCTGTCTAGCTGCTCGCGCGTTGCACGAGCTTAACGGGGACAAGCGTCTCCATCTCGGGCTCTTCGCCGCGCAGCAGGGCGAGCAGGGCCTGACATCCCTCGTGCGCGAGGCGCTCGGGGAAGCGGCGGATGGTGCTGATTTGCGGCGTCGGAAGCT
>CABRWN010000087.1 GCA_902474645.1 uncultured Collinsella sp. | reverse complement strand
AACCAACTGAGCTACACCGCCGGATGGAGCCTGCAACCAGACTTGAACTGGTGACCTCTTCGTTACCAACGAAGTGCTCTACCGACTGAGCTATACAGGCACTTGACGGGTGGGAGCTATAGGATTCGAACCTATGTAGGCAGAGCCAACGGGTTTACAGCCCGTCCCCATTAACCACTCGGGCAAACTCCCAATCGTTCAAGTATCCGCAGGTTCTTTGGTCTTTTGGACCGCCGCCCCCGCGAACGAAAAAGATAATACGATGCAACCTTGGGGGCTGTCAACGAAAACCTCTAGATACACGGTTCCGGGCGTATCTATATAGCCGTGACCTGCGGTTTTATTGAGTTTGGATATGAAGGACGATGGTTTTTAATACAGAGGTGACGTTTCCCAAGGTAACACTTTGGTGTAGTGGAGTACACCTTCAGGATTGAACTTCGATAACGGCTTAATTGCACCTATATATAGGTCGAGATCGGGCTTCCGCGGCAGATTCGAGCGTGGATTTTCTTCCGTTTGAAATCGAGCGTGGGAAAATCCACGCTAAACGGACGGTCAGGCGCCTCACCGCTTTTGTCTTGTTCTGTAACAGCAAGACGCTGATTAGCGGTCCAGATGTTACAGATCAAGACGATTCGCCGCCGGCCTCCCTCGTTATCTAAATCTGTAACAGTAAGAACGGTTTTCCTCCCCTACCTGTTACAGATTGAGACAAATGATCCATCTGCATCCTTCCATCTTGATCTGCAACAGGTTGAAGCAAATGCCCCGTCCTAGCGTTACAGATTGAGACATTCAGAGCTGCACCCACCAATAATTGTTACGACGTAGTCTGAAGAAAGTGCCATTCATATATAGGTTGGGGGCATCCCTCTATCTAGTTTTGTCTCAATACTGAGCGACTGTATCTACAAGGCCCGACAATCGGCTCGCACTTGCCCTAGAGCCCGATCTCCGCGATTATCTTTTTCATCTCGATGGCCCATCCGAGCTGTTCCTTGATGTACCCCGGCCATGCGTCCTGGTGACCCTTGATGGGATGGCCCGCCTTGTAGAAGCGCAGTCCCGAGGCCTTTTTCGCATCGAAGGGTGCCGCCGTCAGCCCGAGGCGCTCCTCGAAGACCCCGCTGTTGGCGATGGCACGGTGCCCGATCTCCTTGTCGTCGTCCACGTACAGCTCGATGCCCGTGCGCCCCTTATGCGTATCGATGAGCAGGGCGAGATGGTATGACGAGACCCCCAGGCGAAGCGTCGACCAATGGTCCTTGCTGGGCTTCTGCGGGCTGAACTCCTTGAGGAACTCCGGATGGCCGCCCGCCACATCGCGGTAGGCCGTCCAGTACGCCAGCTTGACCTTCTCGGTCTCGCTGAGCCCCTCGGAGAGCTTCACGGTCTTGGTCCACTCGTTCGGCTGCTCGACCACGCCGAAGCGCGGGGCGGGCAGGGAGCCCCCGATCTTCCAGAGCTCGACCTCGACCAGGAAGAACCCGAAGTCGCTGTCGGTGTGCTGGTTGAGCCACTCGATAGCCTGACGGTGCTCGTCGCGGGCGCGCGCCACGACCCAGATGACGACCTCGGCACCCTTGCCGGCGGCGTACGTGATCACCTTGCCGAGGTGGTCGTGGTTGGTGTCCTCGAGCTGGTTCTCGATGATCACCTTGCGGCCCGTACCGGACTCCTGCGCGTAGATGTCCACGTTGAACGATCCGACCGAGGACTCCGTCTCTATGAGCTCGAGCTCGATTCCGACCGCCATCCCGAGGGTTGCGAGGTTCTGCTCCTCGGCCAGCCACTTGGTGAAGTCGTGGGCCTCATGCGGCCACACCTCGCGCAAGGGGACCTTCTGGATGGTATCCAGGTTATAGGTCTTCATCTGTCGCCCCATCGACTAAGGGAGGCATCAGTGTCGTTGTAGAGCCTCTTGCCATCAAACGAGCGTAGAAGAAGATCACGACGCTCTTCGAGGTCTTTCAGCTCGCAGGGGAACACATACAGCATCACATTTTGATGGTACTTGTAGTCGGCATAAACGTCCGGATCGCCCTGGCGCGTGGGTGTGGATACGATATCCTCCGACATGTGCTCACTCGAGCCAACGTAAATACCCAGGTAATCGCTGTAGTTCTTATCGTGGTCGCCCTTTTGATACTTTGCGATAAGGTAACAGCCGGGCATATCGAAACCGTTAAACGCAGCATCGGCAGCTTTGTCCTGCTGGCAGACAAACTTGTGTAGGGGCATCACCGTCGACGCTCCTTCAAAAATCGATTGCCTTGCAGCGTTGATCTTCTTACGAGCCTCGGCAGCTTCTCTTGAATCCTGAAACGCTTTCGCAGCACCGCCCAGTGCGCCAACTGCCGCGCCGACGCCGTCGGCCGCCGCGCCGAACCCCTTACCAATACCATCGGCAACGACACGAGCGCCGTTAGCAGCACCGCCCGCCGCATCCTTTACGGCACCGCCGACGGCATCAACATCGACACCGAGCTGCTTTGCACCCTCAATGACGGCGGCCGCAGCACCCAGGACCTCCGCCGCAAGGTTCACCGTATCTTTTACGTTTTTAAGATTTACAGCCATCCAACTATTCCTTTCGCCATTCCGCTTTCCGGATCGGCCACGACTTTCAAGAAGCACCAGGCACTTGGCGCGACTTCTCATGTCTATGCCGAATGCCTCTAGCACCTAAGCAAGCAGTCTAATTCTTGCAGCGTAAAACGTAACAGCGAAACGTCTATTAATCGGTGAGTGCAGTGAGCGAATCGAGGAGTGCTCCGTGTTCATGTCTACCTTCAATATTCAAAGCCAGATTGGTATTAGCGCATCGGTTGTATTAGAGCTTCCAACGCCATTGAGCAGAGGGAATTGGCTGCAGTTTTATGTCCCCACGAACGTCTATTTTTCTCAATAACGAACAGCCCGCTCTTAAAGAAGGAGATCCAAATGGGCAACTTAGAAGAACTTGAATTAACTCGACGCGGATTTACGGTTCTCGCGGCCTCAGCTTTCGGAGCATTCTTTATTAAGCCGAAAACAGCCATCGGCCTCTCTTCTGGCAAAACGTACATTGTAAGCGTGAAAACAATCGGATACGGCTACCTTTGGGAAAAGGAATTTGAAGACACCGATTGGATGTACGAACCAGATGAGGTAGAAGTCCAGCGCGAAGCGCTTAAACCTGGAGCCATTCTTCGATTCGAACAAGACCCCGACATTCCAAAGGATGCTGCTTGGCTCGACGTCATCTCTGAAGACGGCGAAAAAATCTGCGACATCCCCTGGAGCGCGACGGCAGAAGAAGAGGCAGCCGTCATGAGGATCGTCGATAAAATCAACGGCGGCCATAAAGTCTGGGCAGAAGCGAGCGATGCCGAACATTCTCCGGTTGACGCCGGTCCCGACAACGCACGCATTCACACAATTGAATTCGACGTGTTCTACCGATAATTTGCCGTGTGATGCCTAATGAAATCGGCACGATCCAATCCGACAAGGAGCACCAGGTTCGCTTTTCGCCAGCTTAGTCTTACCATTCGTCCACCATACCCATATGTGCAAGTAGACTCACTCGGTCACGCACTGCCCCGCCACCCCCATCGCATCCACCGTCATTTCGGGCGGCCTCAGTTCAAGCGCACAGTTATTCGACTGATGTCGCAGCAAGAGAGGAATCCGTTTACCGAATAGAAAGCCATGGCATCTGCGGAATAGTCAGAAAGCGCTAGCATTTTCATATCGGGAAAGGAGAGCACTCATTATGGACAAAAAGAAAAGGACAGCCATCGTCTCTGTCGTCGCGGTCTTAATCGTTGCTATCGGAGCGTACTGGTACGTCAATTACCAGATACCGCACAATGAGGCGGTTGAGGCCTTCAACACCGCTGCCGACGGACTTCAAAGCCGCAATGATGACTTAGACGCCGCAATCAAAGAGCTTCAGGAACTGAACAAATCGAAGGATAAGCCCTATGATTCGTCGACGTCTGATTCCGCGACCAATGCGGTAGCCCAAGCTCAGGCCGCCAAAGAAGATATCCCCGCAATGCCAGGTAATACCGACGAGATAAACGCTATGGCAAAGAAGATCGACAAGATGGGAAAATACGATTCCGTCATCGGCGATCTTTCCACCGCCAAGTCCAACCTTCAAGACAGCATCGACCAGCTCAAGCAGGTGACCAACCCCTCAGAGCAATTCATCCTGCAACGGCTCACGGGCATTGCCAACATCACGGCACTGGAAGCTGTTTCGGAGGGCAACGATCCAAATAATAAGTTAGGCAAACAGGGCGGTTACACCGCATGCGTCTACTTTAATTCCGATTTGGTCGACTCTTCCGACGTGTATCTTAGCGGAGATTACACCCCCGTCGTGGACGGCGGATGCGATGCCGGCGGAGCCGTCGAGGTGTACGCAAACGTCAAAGATGGCAAGAAGCGCGATGAGTACTTGAGCAGTTTTGACGACAATTCGATCTTAGACCCCGGTTCGCACAAGGTTGTTGGCACCTGTGTGGTTCGCACTTCTTGCCATCTTGCCGCATCGCAGCAAAACAACATGACGAGCAACGTTGAACAGGCACTCATCAGGCTCGACAAGTAAGTTTTTATTGGTCATATCAGCTGGCGATAAAGGGGTGTAGATATGAGCGATAGATTTCCCGATGTTGATTGGTGGTGCGATCGTTGCGATGCCCATCTCAACAATCGGCTAGGTTTTGACGATCACAAGTACACGTGGGTTTGCGCTGAATGTTGGTTACAAGAACAGTATCTCCGCAACCAACATTTATGAATCCGAAGAAGACTATCTGTTAAACCCAGGCGACGATCCCCTCCCCGATGACAATGGTTACAGTTACCACGTCGTAGGGGGTAGACGAGCAGGTCTGTTAGCCCCGCCCAAATGGGCGGGGCTTTTTCTCTAACATCAACCAGATTCCTTTGCGCAGCACCAGCCAAAATGGTTAGCCCCCTTGCTTTGTCTCAATCTGTAACAACTGGGCAGGTTTTTCCTCCTAACTGTTACAGATCGAGACAAACCTGAAGCTAGGTTGCGCCAAACCCGCTTACTTATCGACAAAAAAGAAACGGGCCCTGTCCCATAAGGAACAGAGCCCGAAACTCTCATGGAGCCAGTGACAGGAATCGAACCTGCAACCCACTGATTACAAATCAGTTGCGCTACCGTTGCGCCACACTGGCACACTTGGCGCTTTCGCGCGAAGCTAGTTAAGAATAAAGGAATTGCGGACGAGGCGCAACAGGCCCTTCACCCGACCACATCTCAAAACTATTCGCCAGAACGAATAGTTTTAATTACAATTGCTATATATAAAACTATTCGTTTTGACGAAGGGTTTCGCGATGCTTACTACCAAGGAAGCCGCCGAGCTGCTCGGCATCACTCCGCGCAGGGTGCAGGAGCTTATAAAAAACGGAGCACTTGAGGCCCGCAAGGCTTCTGGTGTATGGCTCATCGACAAAGACAGCGTCGACACGCGACTCCGCTCCGTGACCAAAACGGGGGGACGTCCCCGCCGCGGCCACGGTAAGAGCGAGATCGCGTTCACCCTCATGAATCGCACGCACGAAGTCGCTCAGCTGGTCTACAGCACATCGCGAAAAGACTTTACCCACATCGGCGCCGACATCGATTACGCCCACGCCCCTATTGGAGTATTTGGCCCTAATAGCCCCATATCGCTCGACTCCTTCCGCATCTGGTGGCGCGGCCGCGGTATCCCGCTCGCACGCATTGGGCTAGCCTCCCTGCTTGCAGAAGCCGCAGTCGATGTTCCCGATGAACTCGTACAGCGAAATCTTGGCCTCTCCTTATCCGACCAGTATTGGATTAGGCCCCAAGGCTCCGGTCTCGCGTGGGAAGACATTAATTTCTTCAATAACGCCTTTGATGACGTCTCGCTGTCCATTGCGCCCTTTGCCCCAGAGGGAAAAGCGGCTGCCGCAAAGCCCGACAACACCTCGGACGGCAATCTTCAAAAGTACTGGACATGCGAGGGTGACCGTCGAATCCTCCACAAGGCAGGTGCGCATCTAAACCAGGAACCCTATAACGAGATGGTGGCGACTGCACTTCACCGTCGCATCCTAAACGCTTGCGATTATGTACCCTATTCGCTCGAAGGCGCGGGTACTTCCGCCTTGAGCAAATGCAATGTCTTCTTAACTGACGAGGAAGAATATGTCCCTGCGTTCTATGTAAACCAGCACGCAAACGCAGATGAACGGCTAACCGACTACGAGCGATACGTAGCAAACTGCGAGGAGCTCGGGGTGACAGGCGTTAAGGATGCCCTTGACCGCATGATCGTATGTGACGACATCATCGCCAACTATGACCGTCATTGGCGTAACTTTGGCCTTGTGCGAAACGTCAACACGCTAACCTGCAGACCAGCCCCCATCTTCGATTCGGGCTCATCGCTCTGGTGCAACATATCTCTAGAGGAGCTTAGGGCAGGAGAGCACGGTTTTGCCAGCGCGCAGTTCCATTCAAGTCCCGCCAAACAAATGTTGCTTGTTGAGGATATGAACTGGTTTGACGGGGACAAACTCGAAGGCTTCGTTGACGAGGCAATCGAGATTCTGTCTAAAAACGATGCTCTAACAGCGAGACTGCCTCATCTAAAGGAGGCGCTAACGTGGCGCCTCGAAAGAATGATCGACATCGCTGAATGGAGTTAGCGAGGCAGCATTGCCCCGCCAACTCCCCTACCGGCCACGCAGGGCCTTGAGCTTGGCCAGGGCATCGGGGCTCAGGCGGCTGCCCAGAGTCATCTTAATCTGGGGAGCTTCCTCTGCCTCGTGAACGTCGTTATCGATCTGTTTGATCTCGTCTACCAGCATACGGCTCGAGATGCGCGTAACGCCCTTGCCCATGACGACGGCCTGGATCGTGCCGTCGCTCGATACCACGGAGCACGCGCGACCTTCCTCGCGTGCCTCGATGCAGAGCTTTTGCACCACGGTATCGGCCGATACACCCGTCGGCGAAAACTCGATGCGAACGCCGCGGGCCGGCAGGTTGGGGCGCTCGCTGGAGATATTGCCCGCGCCGTCGAACACGATTACGGCCTCGTAGCGGCCTTGGGCAAAGGCGGCGACGTCGTTGATGAGGGCGGTACGCGCCATATCGTGAACGTCGCTGGAATACGGATCGTCGGAATGGTCGTAGACGAGCTTTTCGTAGCGCGGCGTGCAGTGGATCACGTTGTAACCGTCGACCACCAGCAGCTCGGGCTTGTTGGAGTGCACCGTCGAGACCGGGTCGGCGATGGCCTGCGCAAACGCATTGCCGCCCACGCCATAGGTCGCGGCCGAAACAATCGGCTTGGCCGAGCCCTCGCCAAAACGCTTGGCCTTGGACTTGGCACGGTTCTTTTTGGACATGCGCTACTCCTCCCCCATGAGCTCGCCGGCGTTGCGACGCAGCCACTCAAAGCACAGCGCCGTGGTCGCCTGGGCAACATTGAGGCTCTCGGTCATGCCGCGCTGGGGAAGCTTGGTCAAAAAGTCGCATTTCTCGAGCACCAGGCGCGAGATGCCGTCGCCCTCGGAACCCATGACAAGCGCCACGCGGCCCTCGAAGGGAGCATCCCAGCAACTGCCCTCGGCGTGCTCGGAGGCACCGCCCACCCAAAAGCCAGCGGCCTTGAGGTCATCGAGCGCACGGGCGATGTTGGGAACCTGCGCGATAGGCAGATGCATGACGGCGCCGGCTGAAGTCTTGTAGCTGCCCACGGTAACGCCGGCGGCACGCTTATTGGCAATGACGACGCCCGCCGCGCCCACAACCTCGGCGGAGCGCACGATGGCACCAAAGTTGCCGTCGTCAGTCACATGGTCGAGCACCACGACAAGTGCCGGGCCCTCGCCTGCGCGGTCGAGAATATCGGCGACATCGGCATAGGGGAAGTTGCCAACCTCGAGCGCAATGCCCTGGTGGGCGCCATGGCTCGACAGCGCATCGAGCTGCGCGCGCGGCACATACTTAATGCGGACACCCGCGGCGTTGAGGTCGTCGACCAGACGCGACAAGGCGGCATCGCGCTCCCCGCCCTCGGCAATGAGCGCGCACTTGATGGGAAAACCAGTGCGTAGCGCCTCGGCGGCAGCACGACGACCTTCGATAAACTCGCCTTTGGGAGCCTGGACAGCGTCGCGGTTGCGATCGCGCTGCGGACGTGCGGCCTGGGTACGATCGCGCTGGCCCTTGGGAGCGGCAGCGCGATCGTTGCGGCGGGAGCCAGAAGCGGCCTGCTTGCCACCACGAGGCGCACGCTTGCGATTGTCGGCCATAAAGCGACCTCCTTTAAATAATTTTCAAACAGGACAAAAGAAGCGACCGCTTAAGACGAATAGCTCAAGCGGTCGGTACGGGTTTTCCAAGTGCCCGAGATTGCCGTGAAAGAGGAGCGACGCGTACTTGAGTACGTGAGCGACGGTTTGAACGGCAAGGTCGGGCACTTGGAAAACCCGCAGGGATTAGAGAGATTTGATACGGGTGCCGGCGGCCGTATCCTCAATGGTGAGGCCCAGGTCCTTGAGCTGATCGCGGATGGCATCTGCCAGATCCCAGTTCTTGGCGGCACGGGCCTCCG
>CABRWN010000086.1 GCA_902474645.1 uncultured Collinsella sp. | reverse complement strand
GGGGTTATCAAAGCGAACATCCCGCAGCCGCAAAGCGGCGAGGACGTTCGCGTGATAACCCCGCAGGCGCGTCCGGGGCTTCCGGAGGGATGCGAGGGTCGAGCGATTACAGCGCGAAGTCGCCGCCGACGAGCGTGGAGACGGGCTCCTCGTGGTAAACCGCGGAGATGGCCTGAGCGAACTCCTCGGCGACCGAGATGGTCTTGATCTTGCCGCCGACCTCGACGGGAATGGCGTCGGTGACGAGGCACTCGACGATCGGGGCGTCGTTCAGACGCTCGATGGCCGGACCGGAGAAGATGCCGTGGGTGGCGCAGACGTAGATGTCGCCGGCGCCCATGGCTTTGAGCTCCTTGACGTTGGCGCACAGGGTGCCAGCGGTATCGATCATGTCGTCGTTGATGATGCAGGTCTTGCCCTTGATGTCACCGATGATGCCCATGACCTCGGCGGCGTTGTGGCGCGGACGGCCCTTGTGGGCGATGGCCAGGTCGCAGCCGAGCATGTCGGACAGCTTCTTGGCGGCCTTGGCGCGACCCACGTCGGGGGAGACGACAACCAGGTTGTCGGTGTCGAAGTGCATGTCGTTGTAGTACTGGCCAAACAGCGGCAGTGCGGACAGGTGGTTAACCGGGATATCGAAGAAGCCCTGGATCTGGCCCTGGTGCAGGTCGAGGGTGATGATGCGGTTGACGCCGGCGCGCTCGAGCAGGTTGGCGACGAGGCGGGCGGTGATGGGCTCGCGCGGGCCGGCCTTGCGGTCCTGGCGGGCATAGCCGTAGTGGGTGATAACGGCGGTGATGGAGCGGGCGGATGCGCGCTTGGCAGCGTCGGTGGCGATGAGCAGCTCCATGAGCATGTCGTTGACGTTGCCGCCGGCCACGGACTGAATCAGGAAGACGTCGGCGCCGCGGACGGTCTCGTCGTAGCGGGCGTAAATCTCACCATTGGCGAACTGCTTTAGCGTAAGGCCCGAAAGCTCGACCCCAAGGTACTCAGCGATCTTCTGAGCGAGGGGACGGTTGGAGGAACCGGAATACACGCGGATGGACTTGCGCATATTCTCCGACTTCTCGGGATCATTAATCGGCATTACCCTTCTCCTTTATATATCGAATGCCATATAGATGCCTTGTTGCATTGTAACCGCGCGACGGGGTTTATCGAGTCTTGATAACGTCTTTACCGTCAACGGACACGAACCGACCACTCATCCGGTTGCGCAGGTCACGATAGAAAAAGGAGCCGCCCCCATGGGAACAGCTCCTTAGATGCTTGGTAAAACGTTATACCTCGTCGTCCTCGTGCAGACGGCGGCGGTAATCGGCGGCCCAGCCCTCAATATTTACCTGGCGGGCACGACCCAGGCCAAGTGCGTCGGCCGGGACCGGCTGGGTGATGACGGAGCGGGCGGCCACGAGTGCGCCGTCGCCAATCTGAGCGGGTGCGACCATCATGGTGTCGGAACCGATGAAGGCGTCCTTGCCGATGACGGTCTTGTGCTTGTGCACGCCGTCGTAGTTGCAGGTGATGGAGCCTGCGCCCACGTTGACGCCGGAGCCCATGGTCGTGTCGCCGATGTAGGACAGGTGCGGCACCTTGGAGCCCTCGCCGATCGTGGACTTCTTGATCTCCACGTGCGTGCCGGCCTTGGAGCCGTCGAGCATGTGGGTGCCCGGGCGCAGGTAGGCGCGCGGGCCGCAGTCGACGCCGTTCTCGATGACGGCCTCGATGGCGATGGTCTCATCGATGGTGCAGCCGCTGCCGACGGTGGTGTCGGTGAGGCGGCTGTTGGGGCCGAGCTGGCACTCCTCGCCCACGGTGACGTGGCCGATCAGATGCGTCTGCGGCCACACGACGGTGTCGCGGCCGATGGTGGCGTCGGGACCGATCCAAGCCTGCGTGGGGTCGATGAAGGTGACGCCCTCGGCCATCCAGTGCTCGTTGATGCGGTCGCGCGCGATGGCGGTGAGCTGTGCGAGCTGGATGCGGCTGTTGACGCCCAGACCGTCGCGGTAGTCGTCACAGTGGAAGATGGAGACCGCCTGGCCGTGACCCTTGAGGATCTCGAGCATGTCGGGCAGGTAGTACTCGGACTGCGCGTTGTCGTTGCCGATCTCGTTAATGTGGGCGGCGAGCTGCGCGCCGTCGAAGGCGTAGCAGCCGGCGTTGCACTCCAACAGCGTGGCGGCCTGCTCGGGCGTGCAGTCCTTCTGCTCGATGATGCGCTCGATCTGACCATCGGCGCCCAGCTTGATGCGGCCGTAGCCGAAGGGGTCGGGCGGGGTCATGGTCATGACGGAGCAGGCGAGCTCGCCGGTGGCGACGGTTTGCGCGAACTTGGTAACGGTGTCGGCGGTGATGAGCGGCAGGTCGCCGTTGAGCACGACGACGGGGCCTTGCGTGATGCCGCAGGCCTCGAGCGCGACCTTGACGGCGTGGCCGGTGCCCAGGCGCTCGGTCTGCTCGACGCACTCGACCTTGGTGGCGCTGTTGGCGTAGGCGCCGTCGATGAGGGCGCGCATCTCATCGGCGTGGCTGCCGATGACGACCTTGATGGTAGCGTCGACGATCCACTGGACCATGGGCTTGCCCAGGATCTTGTGCGAAACCTTGCAGTGGTTCGACTTCATGCGGGTGCCCTCGCCGGCGGCGAGGATAATTGCGGTTGCGTCCATGTGATCTCCTGTTACGTTATAGAGACGTGTGCTTGGAAACGATACACGGCGCAATATGATACCGCAGGCATATGTTGAGCGCGTAGCGATTGGTTTGCGGCGGTTGAGGCTTGCGCCGCCGGCGTGGCGTTTGCGCTGCTTGCGTGCGGCATTGGCGGTGCTGCGGAGCTGTCGTTTGAGCGAGGGGACGGGGGTGCCCGTGGACAACATACAAGAGGAGTTTGGCGGCGAGCCCGTCGCGGCGTTCTCGATGTCGCATCCGGCTGTGCCGGCACTCTATATAGTGCTGACGCTGGGGCTCACCATGTTCTCGATGCAACCGGTGCTGATTGCGCTGTCGCTTGCGGGCGGGCTGGCGTATGGATTTGCGACGCGTGGGGCTGCCCGCACGCTGGGCGCACTTCGCTGGCAGCTGCCGGTGATTTTGATTATCGCGCTGGTCAATCCGCTGTTTAGCGCTTCGGGTTCGACGGAGCTGCTTCGCATCGGCGTGCGCGCGGTGTATCTGGAGAGCATGGTATATGGCCTGTGCATGGGCGGACTGTTTGTGGCGAGCGTGCTGTGGTTTGAGGCCGCGGCATCGATGCTTGGCTACGACAAGGTGCTTGCGCTTCTGGGTAACGCCGCGCCGGTGATCGCGCTCATGATCTCGATGTGCATGCGGCTTATCCCGCAGTTTTTGCGCCGCGGCCGCACGGTGCTGGCGGTGCAGGATGCGATTGATGTGCCGGGGCGCGCGCCGGCCGACCCCGTGCGCTCGCGCCTGCGGGCGTCGAGCGTGTTGATGGGCTGGGGCATGGAAGATTCGCTGGAGCGCGCGGACGCGATGCGCTCCCGTGGGTGGGGCGCCGCGACGCGTCGAACGACGTATGCGCGGTATCGGCTGGGGCGCGGCGATGTTGCCGCGCTGGTTGGACTTGCGCTGTTTGGCGTGGTCACGGTGGCAGTGGCGTGGACCGCGACGACGCAGTATTCGTTTTATCCGCAGCTCTCGGTGCCGGCGCCGTGGCCGGGCTATGTCGTGTACGCTGCCTGGATGGTGCTGCCTTACGCGTTGCACGCGATTGATGAGAAGAGGTTTGGCTGATGGCTCGGTTGGATAGGGGCCCGGTGTCGGGCGCGGCGTGCGGCCCGGATATGCCGGCGATTGAGGTGCGGAGCCTGAGCTTTGCCTACCCCGATGCTGATGCTGCGGTGCTCGAGGGGCTCGACTGGTCTGTTCCCCAAGGTGCGTTTGCGCTGCTTGTTGGCGGTACCGGTTCGGGCAAGTCGACGCTGCTGTCGCTGCTCAAGCCCGAGATCGCTCCAGCGGGCGAGCGCACTGGCGAACTGCGTGTGCTGGGCGAGCCCGTCGCCGACATGGATGTGCGGGCATCGGCGGAGCGCGTGGGTTATGTGTTCCAGGATCCCGAGAACCAGATCGTGTGCGAGACCGTGTGGCACGAGATGGCGTTTGGCCTGGAAAACTTGGGGCTAGCGCGCGACGAGATGCACCGTCGCGTAGCCGAGACCAGCTATTTCTTTGGGTTGGAGGATTGGCTCCACCGCGACACCGATACGCTTTCGGGCGGACGCAAACAGCTGCTGTCGCTGGCGGCTGTGCTGGCATTACGCCCGCGCGTGCTGCTGCTCGACGAGCCCACGTCTCAGCTTGATCCGGTTGCGGAGAAGAATTTCCTGCACGCGCTGTTTCGTGTGAATCGCGAGCTGGGCTGCACGGTTGTTGTTGCGACGCATCAGCCGCGCCCAATGCTCGAATACGCGACGTGCGCGTACCGGATTGAGGACGGTCGCGTGCGCGAGGTGGCGGATATGGCTTCTTTGGGACGCCGAGAATCGCTGTTTTCCGATGACATGTTGGGGTGGGGTGCC
Organism: uncultured Collinsella sp.; assembly: GCA_902474645.1. GTDB lineage: Bacteria > Actinomycetota > Coriobacteriia > Coriobacteriales > Coriobacteriaceae > Collinsella. Next base: position 4,088 of record CABRWN010000086.1, on the reverse strand, counting down.
ATCCGATGTGCAAAAAACGGAGTATTCAGCAGGTGTGAGGACAATTTGGGCTCTCTGGAGCCGCCCGGGGACGTATCGAGCGCGAAAAAAAGTTCAGAATTGGACAAATCGTCCGAATTTGTGGCGCAAACGTCGCTCGAGAACGGCTTGGAAGCCTTCCCGCGCACGGATGGAAGCAGAATACTCCAAAAAATGCACGGCGGGTCGGCTACCACCCTGTCGGAAGGCTGGTTTCGCTACGATCGCGCGGGCGGTTGGGTGCTGCGCGGGCTCGACGTTGCGTTTTCGGCCAGTGCGGTGCATGCGATCGTGGGCGGCAACGGATGCGGTAAGTCGACGATGCTCTCGGTGCTGGCGAAGACCGCCAAGCTGCAGCGCGGCCGCATGGTGCGCGGAGCGGCCTCGGCGGCGCTGCTGCCTCAGAATCCCAAAGCATTGCTGGTTGCCGAGACGGTGCGCGACGAGCTGATGGAATGGGCCTCGACCTGCGGATATGACGAGAACTTGGCGCGGGAGCGTGCGGCGCAACTGGGATTGGACGGCCTGGAGACGCGCCACCCTTACGACCTCTCGGGCGGACAGCGCCAGCTGCTTGCGCTGGCAAAGCTGCTGCTGATCGGCCCCGAGCTGCTGCTGCTTGACGAGCCCACGAAGGGCCTTGACCTGGAGAGCCGCCGCATCATCGCCCGCGCCCTGCGTGACCATGCGAAGGCTGGCGGCACCGTCATCATGGCTACGCACGATTTGGACTTTGCCGAGCAGGTAGCCGACGACGTCGCCATGATGTTTGACGGCGAGATTGCCTGCATGGAGCCGCCGGCCGACTTCTTTGCCGACAACGTGTTCTATAGGGCGTGATGGGATGACGGATTATCGCGTCGCGCGCCTGCTTGCAAAACTGGAGATCCCGCTGTTGTTGGCGGTGCCGGCGGTGATGGCTGCGGCGTTACTGTCGGGTGTTGAGCAGGCAGCGTTGGCCATGCTGGTTGTGGTGGCGCTGGTGCTCGCGCTGTTCTTTGCGGGTTATGAGGCATCGCGTCCAGGCCTGCGCCAGATTATGCCCACGCTGGTGCTGGCGGCGCTGGCGGCGGCGGGGCGCATCCTGTTTGGACCCATTCCCGACTTTAAACCGGTGAGCGCCATCGCCATTATCGCGGGGGCGACGCTTGGTCGCCGCAATGGTTTTATGGTTGGCGCGCTGGCGGCGCTGACCAGCAATTTCTTTTTTGGGCAGGGCATGTGGACGCCGTGGCAGATGTATGCCTGGGGGCTCGTGGGATACGTTGGCGGTGTGCTGGCGTATACGGGTGCGTTCGACCGCGCCGACGGCACCGTGCGCATGCCAGCGCTGCTGGCGTACGGCTTTGCGTCGGGCCTGCTCTATGGCGTCGTGATCAACGCGTATGACATCATTGGTTTTGTACAGCCGCTTACTTGGGCGGGTGCCGCGGCGCGTCTTGCCACGGCAGTGCCGTTCGATATTACGCACGGCCTTGCGACCTGCGTGTTTTTGGCCGCCTTGTACAAGCCTTGGTGTCGCCGCATTAACCGTGTCGTCGTGAAATACGGGCTGTAAGGCATTTCGCGTTCCCTCACGAACTTGCGGTGGAATAGTTCTCGTTTTTGGCAATTTGCTGCCCAAACAGGAACTATTCCACCGCAACTTATAGGGGGAGAGGGGTCACATGATCTGTTTTCCTCCGTCCCCCAGGAATTACTTGGGGCTAGAGCTCTAGCGTGAGGGTGACGGGGCAGTGGTCGCTGCCGAAGATATCGCCACGGATACCGGTGTCGCGTACGTTGTCGGCGATTGCGTCGCTTACCAGGAAGTAGTCGATGCGCCATCCTGCGTTGTTCTTGCGGGCATTAAAGCGGTAGCTCCACCAGCTGTAGACGCCCTCGACGTCGGGGTTTGCCGCGCGCCAGGTATCGGTGAAGCCGGCGTTGAGCAGCTCGGTGAACTTGCCGCGCTCCTCGTCCGAAAAGCCAGCGTTGCCGCGGTTGGACTTGGGGTTCTTAAGGTCGATCTCCTCGTGCGCCACGTTAAAGTCGCCGCAGGTTACGACGGGTTTGCCGGTTTCGCGCTCAAGCGCGCTCAAAAAGCCGCGATAGGCATCGTCCCAAGCCATGCGCACGTCGATGCGCGCGAGTTCGTTTTGCGCGTTGGGAGTGTAGACATCCACAAACCAGAACTTGTCGAACTCCAGCGCGCAGACGCGGCCCTCGGTTGCGGCTTGGGCAACGAGCTCGGCGGCCTCGCCCTCGCCGGCGTAGGGCAGCAGCGCGTCGGCGCGCAGCACGCGTAGCGGCTCCTGGCGGCTAAAGACCGCGGTGCCCGAATAGCCTTTGCGCTCGGCGTAGCTCCAGGTTTGGCGATAACCGGGCAGGTCGACCTGCACCTGGCCTTCTTGCAGTTTAGTTTCTTGCAGTGCCAGGATATCGACATCGAGTTCTTGCGCGATCTGAATAAAGCTCGGGTCCTTTTTGAGCACGGCGCGCAGGCCGTTAACGTTCCACGAGGCAAAGGTGTAAGTCTGAGGCATGGTGTCCTTTCGGCGGGGTTGGCAGGCTTAAGATTAGCGCAACAGGGGCGGGGTGGGCTCCGCGCATGCTGACTTAAAGGCCGCATGCTGGGACGTCGCTCAACGCTGCCCGACCAACAAGGACGGAGAACTCATATGACTCAGGCAATATCGGACCCCAGGCAGGCCTCCGCCGCCCTGGCGGATCTGTTTGACACCCACAAGCGCGTGGTCTTCTTTGGCGGCGCTGGTGTTTCCACGGCAAGTGGCATCCCCGATTTCCGCAGCGTGGACGGCCTGTATCACCAGCAGTTTGCCTATCCGCCCGAGACCATGCTGTCGCACAGCTTTTACGAGGCGCATCCTGCGGAGTTCTTCGACTTCTACCGCACCAAGATGATCGCGCTTGGCGCCAAGCCCAACCGCTGCCACACCAAGCTGGCCGAGCTGGAGCGCGCCGGCAAGCTAAATGCCGTGGTGACGCAAAACATTGACGGCTTGCATCAGATGGCAGGCTCGCAGCGTGTGTTCGAGCTGCACGGATCGGTCCATCGCAACATTTGTCAGTCGTGCGGCGCGGTCTATAGCGCCGAGTGGATTTGCTCGCGCGAGCACGAGGACGCCGCGGGCGTGCCCGTGTGCCCCGCGTGCGGCGGGCGCATTAAGCCCGATGTGGTGCTCTACGAGGAGCCGCTCGATGAGCATGTGCTGACCGGCGTCGTTGCCGCCATCGCCGCGGCCGATGCCCTCATTGTGGGCGGGACCTCGCTCGTGGTGTATCCGGCGGCGGGCCTTACGCGTTACTTTACTGGCGATACGCTGGCCATTTGCAATCTTGCTCCCACCGATCAGGATGCAAATGCCGACCTGCTGATTTCTTGCGACATCGCTGCCGCGTTTGCGTTCTAGCCCGCGCGCGCGGATACAATAGAAAGACTGAGTGCAAAGCGACCCCGCCGCCAGCTCCCCAAGCTCGGCGGCGTGGGCATTTTAGGAGGATGTTCATGGCGAACGACAGCAAGACATGGCGGTGCGGAAAGTACGAGCTCAGCTTTGACCGTCCGCGCATCATGGGCGTCCTCAACGTGACGCCCGATTCGTTTAGCGATGGCGGGGAACACTTCGACCCGGATGCCGCCATCGAGTACGGCCTGGCGATGCTCGACGCCGGCGCCGACATCATCGACGTGGGCGGCGAGTCCACGCGCCCTGGTTTTACCCCGGTCAACCCCGACGAGGAGGCTCGCCGCGTGCTGCCCGTAGTGCGCGCGCTGGCCAAGGAGGGCGCCATCGTCTCGATCGACACGCGTCATGTGGCGGTTGCCAAGGCGGCCGTGCGCTGCGGCGCCTCGATCGTCAACGACGTGACCGGCTTCACCGATCCCAAGATGGTCGAGTTTGTTAAGACGAGCACCTGCGGCGTCATCGTGATGCATGCCGGCGAGGTCGCCGCGCCCGCACGCACGCACGCAACGGTGCAGCTTGATACCTCGGCAGCGGCGTTTGTTGCCGAGAAGGCGCGCGAGGCGGCTGCCGAGGCCGCGCGTGAGGCCGAGAAGCCGGCTC
>CABRWN010000085.1 GCA_902474645.1 uncultured Collinsella sp. | reverse complement strand
ACGGCGTAGTCCTGGGGCTCGCGGCCGGAGTAGGCGTCCAGGTAGAGCTCCTTGATCTCGCTCATGAGCGGGTAGCGCGGGTTAGCGCCGGTGCACTGGTCGTTGAATGCCTGCTCGGTCATCTCGTCGAGGGTGTCGAGGAAGTACTGCTCGTCAACACCGTAGTCGGCGATGGTCTTCTTGACGCCGATGAAGTCCTTGAGCTCCTCGAGCTTCGTGATGAAGTTCTCGAAGACCTCCTTGTCGTCCTTGCCCTCGATGCCGCAGTACTTGGCCATCTCGGCGTAGTTGTGCAGCGCGTTGGGGTAAGGATACTGGGAGAAGGTACCCATCTTGACGGGAGCCTCGGCGGCGTTGTAGCGCATGACGCGGGTCAGGATGACGGCGTTTGCGAGGCCGTGAGGCAGGTGATGGAAAGCGCCGAGCTTGTGGGCCATGGAGTGGTTGAGGCCCAGGAAGGCGTTGGCGAAGGCCATACCGGCCATGCAGGAGGCGTTGTGCATCTCCTCGCGGGCATGCGGGTCCTTGGCGCCGTTCGTGAAGCTGGAGGGCAGGTTCTCGAAGACGAGCTTAGCAGCGCGCTCGGAGAGGCCCTTGGTGTAGTCGGAAGCCATGATGGAGACGTAGGACTCGATGGCGTGGGTCATGACGTCGATGCCGGAGGCAGCGGTCAGGCCGCGCGGGGCGGTCATGCAGTTGTCGGCGTCGACGATAGCCATGTTGGGGAGCAGCGCGTAGTCGGCGAGCGGCCACTTGATGCCGGTCTCCTTGTCGGTGATGATGGCGAACGGCGTGCACTCGGAACCGGTGCCCGAAGAGGTCGGGACGGCGACGAAGTAGGCCTTCTTGCCCATCTCGGGGAAGGTGAAGATACGCTTGCGGATGTCCATGAAGTCCATGGCCATGTCCTCAAACTTGCACTCGGGGTGCTCGTACATCATCCACATGATCTTGCCGGCGTCCATAGCGGAGCCACCGCCGACGGCGATGATGACGTCCGGCTCAAAGAGAGCCATCTGCTTGGCGCCGCGACGTGCGCACTGCAGCGACGGATCGGGCTCGACGTCGTAGAAGCAGTCGTGGGCGATGCCCATCTCGTCGAGCTTGGCCTCGATGGCGCGGGTGTTGCCATTCTTGAAGAGGAACTGGTCGGTGACGATGAAGGCGCGCTTCTTGCCCATGACGTTGCCAAGCTCGTCGAGGGCGACGGGCGTGGAACCCTTCTTGAAGTAGACCTTCTCGGGAGCGCGGAACCACAGCATGTTCTCACGGCGCTCGGCCACAGTCTTAACGTTGATCAAGTGCTTCACCCCAACGTTCTCGGAGACGGAGTTGCCGCCCCAGGAGCCGCAGCCCAGGGTCAGAGACGGCTTCATGCCAAAGTTGTACAGGTCACCGATGCCGCCGTGCGAGGACGGGGTGTTGATGACGATACGGCAGGCCTTCATGACGTGCTCGAACAGGCTGATCTTCTCGGCCTGGGCAGGGTGCACGTACAGAGAGGCGGTGTGGCCCGGGCCACCGGCGAGCACCAGGTGCTCGGCCTTGTCGACGGCCTCCTGGAAGTCCTTGGCGTGATACATGGCCAGGACCGGGGAGAGCTTCTCGTGGGAGAACTCCTCCTTGGCGGGGTCGGTGGAGGTGACCTCGGCGATCAGGATCTTGGTCTTGGCAGGAACCTCGATGCCGGCGAGCTCGGCGATCTTGGCGGCAGCCATGCCGGGGATGCGGTGATCGAGGGCACCGTTCTTGAACATGGCGGCACGCAGGGCCTCCATCTCGGCACCCTGCTTGACGAAGTAGCAGCCGCGCTTCTGGAACTCGGCCTTAACCTGGTCATAGATGGTGTCGATGACGGTCACGGACTGCTCGGAAGCGCAGATCATGCCGTTGTCGAAGGTCTTGGAGTGGATGATGGAGTTGACGGCGAGCAGCACGTCAGCGGTGTCGTCGATGACGACCGGGGTGTTACCGGCGCCAACGCCCAGGGCGGGCTTGCCCGAGGAGTAGGCGGCCTTGACCATGCCCGGGCCACCGGTGGCGAGGATGATGTCGACGTCGCGCATGACCATGTTGGTCAGCTCGATGGAGGGGACATCGACCCAGCCGATGATGCCCTCGGGGGCGCCGGCCTTGACGGCGGCGTCAAGCACGAGCTTGGCGGCGGCGATGGTGCACTTGGCGGCAGCCGGGTGCGGGGAGATGATGATGGCGTTGCGGGTCTTCAGGCTGATCAGCGTCTTGAAGATCGCGGTGGAGGTGGGGTTGGTCGTCGGGATGACGGCGCCCACGATGCCGATGGGCTCGGCGATCTTGGTGATGCCGTAAGCCTCGTCGCGCTCCAGGACACCACAGGTCTTGGTGTTCTTGTAAGCGTTGTAGATGTACTCTGCGGCGTAGTGGTTCTTGATGACCTTGTCCTCAAGAACGCCGCGGCCGGTCTCCTCGATGGCCATCTTCGCCAACGGGATACGAGCCTTGTTGGCGGCCATGGCGGCCTCATAGAAGATCTTGTCGACCTGCTCCTGCGTGTACGTAGCAAAAAGCGCCTGGGCCTCTCGCATCTGAGCGAGCTTAGCCTCAAGCGCCTCTACGTTGTCCACAATTGCGGGAGTAGTGTTTTCCGGTGACTTTTTCACCATTTGTGTCTCCTTGCGATCGGAGATTTACCCTACAAGATGCATGATAGCAAGAAATAAATCGGTGAACGGTCAGATTCCCGTAAAAGACAAACTAAAACGCTTCAATAAACTGAAACGTTTTAACTAAAACTACTTGCCTGCTCCACCGCCCCGCTCATTGGGGACAGGCTTACATGAGTGCTTATACTCATTTGGGACAGACATCGTTTTGCCATTTTGCCGTTCTGGGCCTTTTTTGCCGCTCATTGGATATAAATAGATCACAGGGCTCAGCATTTCGCGTTCCTTCTCTCCTTTTAGGTGTTGCCTGTTCAGTTTTTGAAAGGAGAGATTATGCCCCGATGCGCCCGCGCCGTTTCGCTCACCGGCTATTACCACGTCTTTGACCGTGGCAACTCCAAACAGATTATTTTTGAAGATGACTCTGACCGATATCGTTTCTTATCGGACATCTCGGACAGGTTTGCACGCCATAAAGTGGCAGTGTTGGCTTGGTGCCTTATGGACAACCACTTCCATTTGATGGTTGATGACCCATATGACAACCTTTCAAAGGCAATGCAGTGCGCACTGACGGCGTATGCTAAGTATTTCAATGGGAAAACGGGAAGAACGGGCCATCTGTTTGACAATCGCTATTCGCGTGTTGCGGTTGAGTCGGACACACAGGCGGTGCAGCTACTCGATTATATCCATCTCAATCCTGTGAAAGGTGCGATCGACTCTCTCGAAGCATACCGCTGGTCAAGCTTTAGGGCATACCAGCTGGGCTACGATCCCTTTGACATCTGTGACGTGGCCCCTATGCTCGATATTGTCGGGGGGTCTCGTCGCTATTGTGAGCATCTTAAGGAAGTTGCCGGGCGGATCTGGTCAGTTGAGATTCTTCCACGCCGACGGATCCTCGATGAGGATGCTCTTTCCGTTGCGCGCGAAGTCCTTCCGAGCATAGATCCTGCGCTGCTCAAGGCCCTGCCACGCCCCGATCGTGATGCGTGTCTGCTGAGGCTTAGGCGGGCACATCTCACGGTCAAGCAAATTGCCCGTATCACCGGCATCGGCGCTACAAGCGTAACCAAGGCCACCGCGGGCTGTAACGAGGCGGCGTGAGGCAGGGGCCGAACCGCTGCTGGCATGCGTTACGTCTGTCCCCAATGCGTGAAAACACTCATGTAAGTCTGTCCCCAATGAGTGCAAAAAGGCGCCCTCCGTAGGGGAGGGCGCCTTTGGTAAGTTCTATATGAACGCGAGGTCTTTGACCCGGAGAGTCCGAGGTACTTGTTGGTAAGACCTTATTTAGGAGCGCGCAACCTTGCCAGACTTGAGGCAGGTGGAGCAAACGTTCATCTTGCGACGGTGACCATCGACGACGACGTAGACGCGCTGGATGTTGGGGCGGAACTTACGGTTGGTGACGCGGTGAGAGTGGCTGATGGAGCGACCGGCAACGGGGTGCTTACCGCAAACTTCGCAAACTTTGGACATAACTGACCCTCCTTGGGCGACAAACGAACATGTCGCGTTAACAAACAAGCCTGAACTATAGCACAGAAGTCGCTCCCTGTGCGCAATCTACACAGAGATATTCCTCTTTTGGCGATAGTGCTCACGCTACGGCCCTGGACGTAGATCCGATTTGCGTGCAGCAGAGGGGATTATGCCAGCTCGTGCGTGTGTTTTCAAGCTCGTCCCACAAATATATATAGGTTTATGGAGCATTGGGCTCCGTTTACGGATTGCTCTGTATTTACGCTCGCAATTAAGCTCGAGGTTGGCTACACTATCCCTTGACCATTAAAGGGGTACGAGATACCCACATGGAATTACATAGCTGCCAAAGAGCAGCCTTTCCTGTGGGTGTCTGGTCCGCTTTAAGCGGTCGGGCATCTATTTTTTTGACTGTGTCAGCAGTCAAGACATGTGAGGAAGGAGATCGATGGGCACGACTTCCCCCAAGGCGGTCATCATGGACGAGACCGCCGTCAATCGAGCGATGACCCGCATCGCGCACGAGATTCTCGAGCGCAACGAGGGCTGTGAAGACCTCGCTCTGGTCGGCATCGTCACGCGCGGCGACCTTCTGGCAAAGAAGCTCGCCGAGGAGATCAAGGAGATCGAGGGCGTCGACGTTCCGCTCGGCAGCCTCGACATCAGCTTCTACCGCGATGACTACGCTACCAATTTCGCTCCCGCGATCCACGCCACCAACATTCCCTTCAGCGTCGATGGCAAGCGCGTCGTGCTGGTGGACGACATCCTGTATACGGGCCGTACCATCCGCGCCGCTCTCGACGCCGTCATGGACTTGGGCCGTCCGAGCCGCATTGAGCTGGCTGTCCTCGTTGACCGCGGCCACCGTGAGCTCCCCATCTCGCCGGACTTTGTCGGCAAGAACGTTCCCTCGTCGCATGAGGAGAACGTACACCTATATATGAAGGAAGTTGACGGCCACACCGCCGTCGAGATTAACGACGTCGCGCCGGGTTCCCACGTGGGCTCCGCGCCGCTGGGAGGTGAGTAGTACCGTGGCGTTCAACCATAAGCACCTGATCGACATTACCGAGTACTCCGAAGAGGACATCAAGCTCATCCTCGAGACCGCCAAGGCGTTCTCCGAGGTCAACGAGCGTGCTATCAAGAAGGTCCCCACGCTCAAGGGCAAGACCATCGTCAACATGTTCAACGAGCCCTCGACGCGCACCCGCAGCTCCTTCGAGCTCGCCGAGAAGCGTCTTTCGGCCGACAGCCTTAACTTTGGCGGCTCCTCGACCTCCACGGTCAAGGGCGAGAGCCTTGTCGACACCGTCGAGACCCTCAACGCCTACAAGATCGACTGCATCGTCGTGCGCGATAAGCACGCCGGCGCTCCCTACATCGTCACGCAGAATTCGCCCGCGAGCGTCATCTGCGCCGGTGACGGCAAGCACAACCATCCTACGCAGGCCCTACTCGACCTGTACACCATCTGGGAGCACAAGGGTGACTTCCACGGTCTGAAGGTCGCCGTCGTCGGCGATATCGCCCACTCCCGTGTCTGCGGCTCGCTGATCCCCGCCCTTAAGATCATGGGCTGCGAGACCTACGCCGTCGCCCCCGGCACGCTGCTGCCGCCGGCGCCCGAGGTCTTGGGCTGCGACCACGTGACGAGCGACCTCGATTCCGTCCTGCCCGAGCTGGACGTCGTCTACATGCTGCGCGTGCAGCAGGAGCGTCTCGAGGGTGCCCCGTTCCCGACCATTCGTGAGTACCACAAGCTCTTCGGCCTGACCAAGGACCGCGAGAAGCTCATGAAGCCCGATGCGATCATCTGCCACCCGGGCCCCATCAACCGCGGCGTCGAGTTCGACTCCTATATGGCCGACCACCCGCAACGCTCCGTCATCCTGGAGCAGGTCTACGCCGGTATCTGCGTGCGTATGGCTATCCTGTATCTGCTGCTTGGAGGTGCCGATAATGGCCTTGCTTCTTAAGAATGCCCACGTCGTCGACCCGTCCGTCGAGCTTGACGGTGTCGTTGACGTCCTGATTGACGGCGACAAGATCGCCGAGGTCGGCGAGAATCTCGCCGTCGAGGGAGCCGAGGTCCGCGACCTTTCCGGCAAGTACCTCGTCCCCGGCCTGGTGGATATGCACGTTCACCTTCGCGAGCCCGGCTACGAGGTCAAAGAGGACATCGAGAGCGGCACCCGCGCAGCTGCCAAGGGCGGCTTTACCGGCGTGTGCTCCATGCCCAACACCGATCCCGTCACCGATAACGGCACTGTCGTGGAGTTCGTCAAGTCCCGCGCTGCCGAGGTCGGTCACTGCCGCGTCTATCCGTCGGGCGCCATGACCCGCGGTCTTAAGGGCGAGGCCATGTCCGAGATGGGCGATATGGTCGCCCACGGCGCCGTCGCCTTCACCGACGACGGTCGCGGCGTGCAGGGCGCGGGCATGCTCCGTCGTTGCATGGACTACGGCAAGATGTTCGGCAAGGTCTTTATGAGCCACTGCCAGGACGAGGACCTGGTCGGCCACGGCCAGATCAACGAGGGCAAGGTCTCGACCCGTCTGGCTCTCGAGGGCTGGCCGTCTGCCGGCGAGGAGCTCCAGATCGCCCGCGACATCGAGATCGCCAAGCTGACTGGTGCCAAGCTGCACATCCAGCACATCTCCACCGCACATGGCCTGGAGATCGTGCGTGCCGGTAAGGCCGCTGGCGTTCAGGTTACCTGCGAGGCCACTCCGCACCACATGTTCCTGACCGAGAACGACCTGGACGAGACCTACAACACCTCGCTCAAGGTCAATCCGCCGCTGCGTACCGAGGAGGATGCCGAGGCCATCCGTCAGGGCGTCATCGACGGCACCGTCGACGCTATCGTCACCGATCACGCTCCCCACACCCCGTGGGAGAAGGCCCGCGAGTTCGAGCTTGCGCCCTTTGGCATGATCGGCCTCGAGACCTCGCTGTCGCTCGTACTCACCGAGCTGGTCAACACGGGCAAGATGAGCGTGGGCCGCATGGTCGAGCTCATGGCCATCAAACCGCGTGAGATCCTGGGCCTCGACCAGGTTCAGGTCAAGGCGGGCTCCGTTGCCGACCTGACCGTGTTCGATCCCGCCGCAACCTGGACGGTCGGCGAGGACGGATACGAGTCGCGTGCTGAGAACTCCGGTTTTGCCGGCCGCACGCTCACCGGTCGTGCCACCGATGTGTTTGTCGGCGGTAAGCAGACGCTCGCCGACGGCTGCATCTGCTAGCATAGCCTTATCGCTTTTGTGCGCGGTGCCCTTGCGGTGCCGCGCTTTCTGTTCGTTTTGACCATGCAACCGCATGGGGGATTGGAGCGTCTATGCCCACACCTTCCACTGCACGCATGCACGACTTCGAGGTCGTCTCGAACCAGGAGATCGCCGACGGCATCTTCTCGCTCGTCATCTCGGCCCCCAAGCTTGCAAGTGCGCTCAAGCCCGGTCAGTTTGTGAACATTGCCGTGCCCGGCGATGCGTCCTCGCTGCTTCGCGTGCCCCTGAGCTTCTATCGCGCCGACGCCCAGGCCGGTACCGTCGAGCTGTGGTACGCCGTCGTGGGCGACGACACCCGTCGTCTGTCGCAGATGGCCCCCGGCTCCAAGTCCAACCTGTTGGGCCCTGGCGGCCGCGGCTGGCTTGTTCCCGAGGGCACCAGGAAGGCGCTGCTCGTGGCGGGCGGCATCGGCGTTCCGCCCGTGCTCTGCCTCGCCGGCAAGCTTGTCGAGCAGGGCGTGGATGTCGACGTTTGCCTGGGCTTTGGCACCGTTTCCAAGGCCGTGGGTGTCGATGAGTTCCGCGCGCTGGGCGCCACGGTTAACGTGTGCACCGATGATGGCACGCTGGGCACGCACGGTTTTTGCACCGACCCGGCAGCCGAGCTGCTCGGAGAGGGCGGCTACGACTATGTGGCCAGCTGCGGCCCCGCTGTCATGATGAAGAAAGTCGCCGCCGCTGCCGCCGAGGCCGGTGCGTACTGCGAGGTGTCGCTCGAGCGCATGATGAGCTGTGGCTTTGGCGCCTGCAACACCTGCAATGTCGAGACGGTCGACGGTATGAAGGGTGCTTGCATGTGCGGCCCCGTGTTCGATGCTTCCAAGGTGGTGGTCTTCTAGTGGGTACCGTGAACATGGCCGTCGATTTCGGCGGCGTCAAGATGCAGAACCCCATCAACACCGCAGCCGGTACCTTTGGCTACGGTTGGCAGTTCCAGAACTTCTTCGATGTCTCCCAGCTGGGCGCCATCACCACCAAGGGTTGCGCTGCCGAGCCCTGGCCCGGCAACCCCGCGCCCCGTATGGCCGAGATTCCCGGCGGCATGATCAACTCCGTGGGCCTTCAGAACCCTGGCGTGGCTGCCTTTGCCCGTGAGTCCGGTCCGTGGCTGGAGCAGCTCTCCAAGGACGGTTGCCAGGTCATCTGCCAGGTTGCCGGCCACTCCGTTGACGAATTTGTCCGCGCACTAGAGATGTATGTCGAGCTGTGCCCCTGGGCTGCCGGCTACGAGATCAACGTGAGCTGCCCTAATATCGCCGCCGGCGGTGCCGCCCTGGGCTCCCCCCCCCAGGGCG
>CABRWN010000084.1 GCA_902474645.1 uncultured Collinsella sp. | reverse complement strand
GGGCCTTCCTGTAGACTTTTTAGGAGAGACGTAAGGGCCCTGTGCTTCGCGTGCGTTCAATTTGAGCTGAGCAACTGCAGCCGCAGACCCTACTGTGATAATGCGGCAGGCGACTTCTTTACCTCCCTCCTAGCAAGTCTCCCCAAGAGAAAGGTGCCATATGAGCTTGGGAAAACTGACCGTCAATACCCGTGAGGACGGGTTCCTCTGCGACGGCAAACCATTCTTTTGGTTTGCCGATACGTGCTGGAGTGCCTTTACGAGCATCACCGAGAACGATTGGGACTACTACCTCACCCGCCGTGCCGAGCAGGGTATGAACGTACTGCAGATCAATACCCTTCCGCAGTGGGACCGCTGCCTGCCCGACCTGGGCATTTGGCCCTATGCGAGCGAGGACGGCGTGCACTTTGATTGGAGTGCACCCAACCAGGAGTACTGGGACCGCGCCCGCCGCATGTGCCAGGCAGCCGTGGAGCACGGCATTCGCCCGGCGCTCGTGCTCATGTGGTGCAACTACGTGCCCGGTACCTGGGGCTCCGTGATCGCCGAGCGCCTGGGTGCCGAGGTCATGCCGCGCGAGGAGGTTCGCGCCCACGTTGCCCGCGTCGTCGAGAACCTGGGCGAGTTCGACCCCGTCTACGTGGTGACAGGCGACACCGACTTTAAGACCGACGAGGCTATCGCCTATTACGGGGATGCACTCGACGAGGTCACCAAGCTGGCTCCCGAGTCCTTGCACACCATGCATATCAACCGTGGCAACCGCGCCCTGCCCGAGCAGTTTGCCGATCGCTTGGACTTCTACATGTTCCAGCCCGGCCACAACTATAGCGGTCAGGAGGAAGCTTGGAAGCTGCCCGAGGATTTTCGCGCGCAGTATCCCAAAAAGCCGATGGTCAATTCCGAGCCCTGCTACGAGCAAATGGGCGCGAGCCGCAACGTGTACTGGCGTTTTACCGCGCAGGATTGTCGCGCGAGTGTTTGGTCGAGCATTCTGGCCGGTGCCAGTGCCGGCATTACCTACGGTGCGCACGGCGTGTGGAACTGGCAGACCTCTCAGAGCCGTGGCAGCGTCCTTGGCGAGGGCTTTGACATGCCGTTCCGCTGGCAAGAGTGCCTGCAGTTTGCGGGCGTGTGGGACTTTGGCCTGATCGAGCACGTGCTGCGCGGCCTGGGTGCCACGAGCGCGGATGGGGCGGTAGCTGTTGAACCCGCGCAGGAGCTGCTCGACGATGCACGCGAAGCCATCCGTGTGGCGCGCGTGGGCGAACGCGTGGTGGTCTATCTGCCGAGGACCACGGCCGTCAAGCTCAAACTCGAGGGCGGCGCCACCGCCTGGAATGCTGTGGCGTTTGACCTGGAGAATAAACGCGTGGCCAACCTGCCGGTTATGTCCGTCGACGATGCCGTGCGCGTGGCCCAGCATCCCTTCGAGCACGATGCACTCCTGGTGGTCTCGCCCGCTCAGTAGCGCGCGGTTCCAACGCGACCAGCGGCAAAAGGGCCCGAGTAACGACTACAGAATGAGGGTGGATAATCTCCCGTTTTTGGCCTGTGCGCAGGCTCAAAGTGGGAGATTATCCACCCTCGTCATTTAAGTGTCCAAAAATCCTCTCTCGTTTTATTTGAGCCCGGGCAGCTTGGTAAAGGGGAAGGACTGCTCGAGGAACTCGGAGCAGCGGGCGTAATCTTTGGCAAAGTAGCTGCTGTAGAGCGAATCGAGCACGTATTGCACGGCGATGTGACTGGCAAACTGCGTGATGCGGTGGCTCAGGCTCTCGATATCGCTCACGGTGAGATAGGCGGCAAAGCCGGGGTGAATGCGGGCACAGTATGGCGTGCCGATGACGATGACCGGGACATGTCGACTGCAGAGGATCGGCAAGATCTCCTTGAGGTTGGGGGCAAGGCCGCTGTAGGAGATGACGATTGCCGTATGGTCGGGGCCCGAGGCGAGCGCCGTGCGCACTTGGGCCTCGATATTGTCGTAGCACGTCGAGCTCTTACCGGCGGAAAGCAGGCGATCGCGGAACATTCCCGCCGGATACAGGTTATGCGAGCCCGTGTAGATGTCCACGGTGTCGGCGCGTAAGACGAGCTTGGCGGCGTAGTCGAGCTGTGCCGGGTCGAGGATCTCGCGCGTCTCGGAAAGCGTGGTCTCGTACAGTCGCGCCATGCGCTCGGAGATCTCCTGGGCGCTGGAGGTCGCATCAAAGGGAAAGTTGATATCCACCTCGGGGGCGGAGTCCGCGCGCGAGGCTGCGCGCATCAGCTCGACCTTGAGTTCTTTGAAGCCCTCGAGGCCGAGCTTTTTGCAAAAGCGGTGGATGCTCGCAACGGAGACATTGGCCTGGCGCGCAAATTCCTTAATGGAGAGCCCGCGGACGTCCTCGCCCATGGCGAGAACCATTTGCCCGAGCTGCTGCTCGGTGGGGGTGAGCTCCTTGCCTTGGGTGATTTTGTGCTTGATGTCCATATGACTCCTATGCGTTCGTATCGCGATGTATCAATCATAGCGGTAAACAAAACGCCCGGCTTGGCCGGGGAGAGCAAGCCGGGCGTCCCGTAGGGGGCCGTTACCCGAGCAAGCGGACGGGGCCGAGCAGGCCACTGGGCTCGGAGGGTTCGGTGAGGGCGAAGATGTCGGGGATGGCGTGGTCGAGGGTGTTGATCACATCGATCGTGAGCGTGTGCTCGCCGGCGGCAAGGGTGCCGAGCTCAAAGCGGTAGGGCGGACAGATACGGCAGCCCAGATCCGCGCCGTCAAGCGTGACCGTGGCGGTCTCAAAGACCTCGCCCAGGTCGAGCGCGGCGCCGGCGAGGTTCTCAGCAACGGCAAAGCTTGCCTGATAGCGGAAGATGCCCGCTTTGCCGGGGAATTCGGCGCAG
This sequence comes from uncultured Collinsella sp., assembly GCA_902474645.1. GTDB lineage: Bacteria > Actinomycetota > Coriobacteriia > Coriobacteriales > Coriobacteriaceae > Collinsella. Next base: position 5,891 of record CABRWN010000084.1, on the reverse strand, counting down.
GAAAGATCGTGCAGGTCGTCAAGCTCGACGGACTCGCCAAAGGCCAGGTGCGCGACATCGGCGTCGGGCGCGGCAAAGGAGACGTTCCAGGGGCCGTCAACGCGCGTGACCTCACGCTCGGCATCGGAGCCTCCGCGCTCGTCGGCAGCGGGCGCCTCGGTCCCGAGCACCACAATGCAGCTCTCGTAGGGCGCGAGCTCAAGCGTGCCGTCAAAGGCGACGGGTGCGCTGCCGTTGAGCAAATCGAGGCGCACGCCGTGCACGGGCGCGCCGTCAGCGAGCTCAACATGCGTGTGAATGCCCTGCTTGGGATGCTCGTTTACCAGCATGAGGTAGCTCTCGTCGGCGCGGTCGTAGCGAAGCGCGCGCAGCCACGGCTGCGGATCGGTGCACGCCACGGTCTGCATGCCGGCTGCGGCGAGCACGCTCGCAAGCTCGGAAGTGGCAACAACGCGCACGCCTGCAAGCTCGTTGGCCTCCACAGGGGCAAAGCCCGCGCGGCTGGCAGCTTCGCCGTCATAGCGCTTGCTCGGCAGCTTATCCAGGGCATATACGCCAACGCCTGCGGCCGCAGCGCGCGCGGCAAAGTTGAGTACGGCCCCGCCGGCATATTCGGCGTTGGGCATCACCAGACAGCGGTACGCCTGGCCGTTCACGCTAAAGCCGCTGCCGTCTGCGGCGAACTCCACGACGTAGCGCCCGGCGTCATCAAACGCCTCGGCCGGCACGATATCGAAATCGACCTGCGCACGCACAAGCTCGGCGGCGGCATGCTGCATAAACGAGGCCTCGCCCGCCCACTCGGCGTCGGCGTGGTACAGAAGCGCCACCGGTGTGACGGCTCGTCCACCCGAAAGCAGGCTCGAGGTGCGGTTCATGTAGCTCATGAGCTTGCCAAAGTGCGCAAACTGGGGGTTCTGACCGTGCGCGTAGAAGTGCGGTGGGCAGTCGAAGTCGGGGAAGGCTGCCATGCTAAAGGCATGCGGCACAAACCAGTTGACGCCGCGCACCATAACGTGGTCGGCGATCCATTTCATCTCGCGCAGGCCCTCGTGCCAGCCAAAAGCGCCAAACACCTCGGCCATGCAGCGGCCCTGCTTTTTGGGGTCGAGATGCGCTGCCGAGGAGCCCAGCTTGGGCAACGCGTAGTTGTAGAACTCCAGGTCCCACACGCCGCGGCCGTAGGAGTGGGGCCCTTGGTCCATGCCGGGGATGAGCTGGTTGATCACGATGTCCACGCCCGCCATGTCCTGGCCGCCCACGGCGCGGAAGTAGTGGCCGGCGCCCACACCCAGGCGCGCGTGGCAATCCTTGTCCTCGATCACGTGGCCGATATACTGCACGCCGTGCGCGCGGCACCAGTCGCCGAGCTGGTCGCAGAAGCACTCCTTGTAGAGCGTGCTCGCAATGTCCATGTACACGTGGCGCACGTGCGCGCCGGCGTCCTTGCGATCCCACAGATGCGGGAGCTCGTCCAGGTAGCGCTCGCCCAGCGCCGCGCGTAGGCGGCGCTCGAGCTCAGCCGACCAGGGCAGGGGCGCGGTGGCCTTACCGATGAGTGCGTCGGAGATACCATCGGCGCCGGTGACGCCCTTCTCGTTGGCAAAGCCGGGTTCATCGGAGAAAAAGCCCAGGATGGTCTTGCCAAACTCATCGCCCAGATGCGCAAAGTGCGGCTCGTACACGGCATTGATGAGCTGCGCCACCGAGGCACGGTCGACCATGTTGATGTAGTCCTCGTTGTAGGAGGTCTTGCCGCTCGTGAACATCACGCACACCTGCGTAATGCCGGCGGGCGCGTCAAAGACCAAGCGGCAGGGCGTGCCGTGCTCGTCCTCGATTATGCGGTGCTCGACCTCAACGGTGCGCCCTGCCTGCATAAACGTAACGCCATAGAAGCGCTCCGTCTTGTCGAACATGTTGGTGAGCACGATGCTCGCCTGCGGCGTGGGGCCCACCACGTCGATGGTGCGGTGTGTGAGAACGACCTTGCGGAGCTCGGGCGCCGCCTCCTTGACGGCGCCGTTGGCGTATCCGGTGGGAAAGTGTGCGTCGTCCAAGATCCAGATCTTGAGGTCCAGCTGCTTACACGTGTCGATCACAAAGCGCAGGTCGCGCCACCAGCCCTTACCGCAAAAATCGGGATGCGGGCGACTCTCAAGGCAGACCTCGTGGATATCGGCGCCGGCGATCTTCTCCAGATACTCGACAATGGTCTGTTGGCTCTCGCCCTTCATCCACAAAAACGGGAGCACGTGGTTGTCGTAGGTACCGTTGAGTACCTGCTGGTAGTACGCGGTCATGGATCCTCCTTGCAAGCCGATGGTGGGCAGCGTATGTTGCATGACTCCATTCTGGCGTGCGGGCGGCGGCGTACTAATATCCAAATCACGGCAGAATATGACCGAATCAACGATTGGCGGGGCCATGGAGATCTTGGAGCTCGAGCGCCAGCTGAGCGAGCTGAGCGCCAGCGAGAGACGATATAGGGACGAGGCTCCCTTTGACTGGTCGATTATGACCGAGCGCGTTGAGGTCGATGGGCGGTCGGTGCGAAAGATCGGACAGATGGGGGCGGAATATGCTCAGGCCGGAATGCCAGCTGGCCTGATGATTAGGAGAAACTCGCGCTTTAACGCGGTACCCGAGCATGTGCACGACTACGTTGAGATCAGCTATGTGTACCGGGGGCGCTGTCCGCAGACGGTTGCGGGGGAGGAACTCGTGCTCGAGCGCAACGAGGTGCTGCTGCTCGATGCCGCCTGCCCGCATGCGGTGGCGGCGCTCGGCGAGGAAGACATCATGTTGAGTATGACCGTTTCACGCACCTTTTTGCAGCGCAGCCTCGAGGCGAGCCTCTCGCGCGAGAGCGCGGTATCGCGGTTTTTGTTCAACGCGCTCAACAGCGAGACCGACCATCGCGGGCACGTGCGCTTTCGCTGCGGGGAGAGTCGGCGCGTGCGACGCTACATGCAGGAGATGCTCTGCGAACACTACGAGCCGAGCCTCAACAGCGCCGAGATCGTTCTGCGCCTGTTTCAGCTCCTGTTGGCCGAGCTCATGGATTGCTACGAGCGCGAGCTCGTGCGCGGCGCGGCGGCGGGGCGCGATGAGTCGGGGCGCGCGGCCTCGCTTGTGGCAGGGATGCTCGGCTATATCGAGCGTTCGTTTGCCGCCTGCTCGCTCGAGGAGATGGCGGCACGCTTTCATGTGAGCCCCAACTACGCGTCGGCGCTGCTCAAGCAGCATATGGGAAAGACCTATCGGCAGCTGGTCCAGGAGCGCAGACTCGTGCGTGCCGTGGAGCTCTTGCGCGCGGGTGCCACGGCCGAGGCGGCAGACAACGCCGTTGGGCACACGAACATGAGCTTTTTCTATCGCAAGTTCCGCGCCGCCTACGGCTGCACGCCGGCAAAATACCGTGGATGAGTAAGACGGAACGGGCTTTTAGCTATCGATATGCCACACCTAAATACTGTGTCTCATGTTTCGTTTCATCCACCCAGGTTGGAGGGTGGCCGTCAGGTCGATTTTTGCCCCGTCTAGGCCTCGGTATCAAAAAGTGTCAGCCGGCGGACGTGTTGGGGCGAAAAGAAGTGTCCAATGCAGCGCCTCCGCGCCTTGGGCGCCCGGGCGCGCGCGATACTCAGCTCAGCACATAAAACCCGCTGCGAGGAGGCACATATGGGATTTCCCGAGGGATTCTTTTGGGGCGGCGCCACGGCCGCAAACCAGTTTGAGGGCGCATGGAACGTTGACGGCCGCGGCCCCAGCGTAGATGACCACTTCCTGGGCGGCAGCTACAAGGAGCCACGTCAGATTACGCTCGACATCGACCCCAACCGCTTCTACCCCAATCACGACGGTATCGACTTCTACCATCACTACGAGGAAGACATCGCGCTCTTTGCCGAGATGGGCTTCAACATGTTCCGCATGTCCATTTCCTGGAGCCGCATCTTCCCCAACGGTGACGATGCCGAGCCCAACGAGGCCGGCCTCGCCTTCTACGACCGTGTCTTCGACTGCCTGCGCGCACACAACATCGAGCCGCTTGTTACGCTCAGCCACTACGAGATGCCCTATGCCCTGGTCGAGAAGTACAACGGTTGGGAGAGCCGCGAGCTTATCGGCTTCTTTGAACGCTATGCCCAGACCGTGCTCGAGCGCTATCACGACAAGGTGACCTACTGGCTCACCTTCAACGAGATCAACTGTGGCACCCTGGACCTGGGCAACCTCTTTGAGACCAGCATGATTCGCGGCTACGAGGGCCCGGCCTCCGGCGCCCACACCACCCCGCAGCAGCGCTTCCAGGCCCTCCACCACCAGTTTGTGGCGAGCGGTCGCGCCATCCGCTATGCGCACGAGCACTTCCCCAAACTCAAGATGGGCAACATGGACTGCTTTATCCTGTCCTATGCCGCCACGTGCGACCCGGCCGACGTCTTTGCCACCCAGCAGGAGATGAACACCATGAACTGGTACTGCTCCGACGTGCAGGTGCGCGGCAAATACCCGTTCTACGCCAAGCGCTTCTGGGCCGAGAACGGTATCGAGCTTAACATCGCCGACGGCGACCTGCAGGACATCGCCGACGGCAAGGTCGACTTCTACACCTTTAGCTACTACATGTCGGGCACCGTGGGCACCCACAAGGACCACGAGATGACCGAGGGCAACATGACCCTTGGCGGCAAGAACCCCTACCTCGAGAGCACCGACTGGGGCTGGCAGATTGACCCGACGGGCCTGCGTATCGCCCTCAACGAGATCTACGCCCGCTACGAGATTCCGCTGATGGTGGTCGAGAACGGCATGGGCGCCTACGACGAGGTGGAGGAGGACGGCTCCATCCACGATCCCTACCGTATCGCCTACCTCCAGAGCCATGTCAAGGCTATGGGCGAGGCCATCGAGGACGGCGTCGACCTGATCGCCTATACCTGGTGGGGTCCCATCGACCTGGTCTCGGCCGGCACCGGCGAGATGCGTAAGCGCTACGGCTTTATCCACGTCGATAAGTACGATGACGGCACCGGCACCTACGAGCGCCGCCGCAAGGACAGCTTCTTCGCCTACCAGAAGATCATCAAGTCCAACGGTACCGAGGGCCTGGCTTAATCGACAAGATGAGTGCCACCGTGGAAAAGCCTCGGGATGGGCTCGCGATTCGAGTCCCCACCTTAGCATTTGAACCATTTGGCACTATAATCACCATAGGCATGCGCATAACGTTGCGCTTAATCAAGAGGAGAAAACCTATGGGTCTGTTTGACATGTTCAAGAAGAAGGCTGAGCCCGCGGCTGCCGCTGCTCCGGCCTCCATCTCTGCTTCTGCCGGCGCCGACGTGCTGTGCTCGCCCGTCAAGGGCAAGGTCATCAAGATGGCCGACGTGCCCGATCCCGTCTTTGGTGGCGAGGTTCTGGGCAAGGGCTGCGCCGTGTGGCCCGAGGACGACCTGGTCTATGCCCCCTGCGACGGCAAGGTGACCGTCACCATGGGTCACGCCGTGGGTCTGCAGTCCGATAATGGCATCGAGGTCCTGGTGCACGTTGGCGTCGATACCGTCAACATGAACGGCGACGGCTTCGAGGGCTTCGTCAAGGCCGATGACGTCGTGAAGGCTGGCCAGCCCATGCTCAAGATCGACCGCGCCAAGATCGCCGCTGCCGGCTACAAGGACTGCGTCGTCGTGGCTGTGTCCAACACCGCCGAGTTCGCCGACGTCGAGCTCGCCGTCGAGGCTGACTCCGCTGTCGCCGCCGGTGATGCCATCGTCAAGGTCGTCCGCAAGTAAGCTGCGGCAACATAAGGATGTACAAGGGTGGTCGGGTTATCCGGCCGCCCTTTTTTATTTCAAGACTTTAGTCTGCTGGCCGCGCAGCGG
>CABRWN010000083.1 GCA_902474645.1 uncultured Collinsella sp. | reverse complement strand
GGCATCCACGATCTGCACCCTGAGATCGTCAAGACCCTTGGTGCCCTGCGCTACCGTACCTCGTTTGGTCAGAACGTGCTTCAGCACTCCCTCGAGGTCTCTGATCTGTGCGGCGTGATGGCTTCCGAGCTTGGCCTGGACGTTGTGACCGCCAAGCGCGCCGGCCTGCTGCACGACCTGGGCAAGGCAATCGACCACGACGTCGAGGGCCCGCATGCCGTCATCGGCGCCGAGCTTGCCCGCCGTTATGGCGAGAAGCCCGTTATCGTCCACGCTATCGAGGCTCACCATGCCGATGTCGACCCCAACACGGTGCTCGATGTCCTGGTGCAGGCCGCCGATGCTGTCTCCGCCTCTCGCCCCGGTGCCCGTCGCGAGTCTGCCGAGAACTACATCAAGCGCCTTGAGAAGCTCGAGGAGATCGCCAACTCCCATGACGGCGTCGAGCGTACCTATGCCATGCAGGCTGGTCGCGAGGTCCACGTCATGGTTCAGCCGGACAAGATCTCCGATGCCCAGTCCACGGTTCTGGCTCACGATATCGCCCATCAGATCGAGGAAGAGATGGAGTATCCCGGTCAGGTGCGCGTCGTCGTGATTCGCGAGAGCCGCGCTGTCGATATCGCTAAATAACATGAGCGACGCGAACGAGCTCATCTCATTTATCGCGTCGATGTCGGGGGAGGGCAACCTTCGCGTCGAGGAGAACCTTGGCGAGGGGTATGTCCGCCTCCGCGTTTCGGAGGCCGAGCGGCGCCAGGCAAAGCACGACATTCAGCATGTCGAGGATATCGTCATCGAAATGCTCCGTAATGCTCGCGATGCCGGCGCCGACAAGGTCTATCTCGCCACGACCAAGGAAGATAGCGTCCGGACGCTTGTCTTTCTGGATAACGGCTCGGGTGTTCCGCAGGATATGCAAGAGCGAATCTTCGATGCTCGCGTTACCTCAAAGCTCGAGAGCATGAAGATGGACCGTTGGGGCGTTCACGGTCGTGGCATGGCATTGTTTTCGATCAAGCAGAACACCGACGAGGCCCGTGTGGTCACGTCCGGCGTCGATCTTGGTTCAGCCTTTAAGGTGAGCGTTACAGCCGACCGCCTCAGTGAGCGTGCCGATCAGTCCAGCTGGCCCCAGGCCGTCAAGGATGAGGACGGACGTTATGTCTGTGCTCGCGGTCCGCATAATATTATTCGCGCTGCTTGTGAGTTTGCGCTCGAGGAGTTGCGTGGTTGCGATGTCTATCTTGGTTCTCCGTCTGAGATTGCCGCGACTCTTTATGCTCAGGCGTCAAGTCGGCTCGATACGTCTCGTCTCCTGTTCATTGACGACGAGAGCGAGCTTCCGGTTGTCGATCGTTTAGGCCTTGCCTCCGATGCCGAGGACTTTATCCGTATCTGCTCGGGTTTGGGCCTTGAGATGTCCGAACGCACGGCACATCGCATTTTGGCAGGGCAGATTAAGCCCGTTCGCGGTGTGACCGCGCGTCTGCTGCGCGAACGTGATTCGTCCTCGCATGCGCCGGCTCCTGTCGATCTCGCGAAGGATCGTCGCGGGCTACGCATTGCCAAGGATGACATGGCACAGTTTTCGCGTGCTGTGGAGCGCGACTTTAATGACCTTGCCGCCCGGTACTATCTCAACCTTTGCGGCGACCCTAAGATTCGCGTTTCGCGTGATCGAATTACCGTGACCTTCGATCTTGCCAAAGAGGAATAGTGCCTTTACCGAGTCCACTCGGTACGATACGGTTATTGCAGTTAAAACGTACTTTTAAACGCAGGAGTTTCTTCATGGATTGCCTGAAGGTATCAAGCAAATCATCGCCCGCGTCCGTTGCCGGCGCCATCGCCGGCATGGTCAAGGATGGTGTACCCGTCAACATCCAGTGTGTCGGCGCCGGTGCTGTCAACCAGGCCATTAAGGCCGTGGCTATCGCGCGCGGTTTTTTGATTCCAACCGGTTTTGATATTTCCTGCGCGCCCGTGTTCTCCGACATCCTCATTAACGGGGAGTCGCGCACGGCCATCCGCCTTTCTATCTACGTTCACCAAATCAATCGAGCTGCTATGGATAACGTCGTCATGGATGACGTTAAGCCTGTGGCATAGCTTCTGCTTGCCTCGTTTCGCTCCCCATCGTTAGGACTTATGCACATGGACCAGCGTTCCGTACGCGATATTCTTGCCGGTAAAACCTACTTTATCCGCACCTTTGGCTGCCAGATGAATCAGCACGACTCCGAGCGTGTGAGTGGCCTGCTTGATTCGTATGGCTGCCTCATGGCGCTCGATCCCGAGCATGCCGATATCGTTGTGTTCATGACGTGCTGTGTGCGCGAGGCTGCCGATACGCGCCTGTACGGTCAGTGCAATTCCTGTAAAAGCCTGCCGCCTTCGCCTTCGGGCAAGCGCGTGGTTGCCGTGGGCGGCTGTATCGCGCAGCGCGATGGCGAGGGTCTGCTCACCAACGTCGATAACGTCAATGTCATCTTTGGCACGCATTCCATCGCACATGTGGCCGAGCTCATTGCCGAGGCGTTCCTGGACGGCAAGCGTCATATCCGCACCAATGAGCATGAGGATACGGATGCCATGAGCATGCCGTGGCATCGCGAGACCCAGTATCACGCCTGGGTGCCCATCATGACGGGCTGCAATAACTTCTGCACCTACTGCATCGTGCCGTACGTGCGCGGTCGCGAAAAGAGCCGCCCCTTCGAGGAAATTGTCGACGAGGTGACCGGTTTGGTGCGCCAGGGCGTGCGTGAGATTACGCTGCTGGGCCAAAACGTTAACTCATATGGTCGCGATCTGTTTGGCAAGCCGCGTTTTGCCGATCTGCTGCGTGCCGCGGGCGATACGGGTGTGGAGCGCATCTTCTTTACCTCTTCTCATCCTAAGGATCTGCTGCCCGAGACCATCGACGCCATGGCCGAGACGCCTGCCGTCATGCCGCAGCTTCACTTGGCCGTTCAGTCGGGCTCCACGCGTATCCTCAAAGAGATGAATCGCCGTTATACACGCGAGGACTATCTGGGCCTGGTCGATCGCATTCGCAACCGCATGCCCGATATCGCGCTCTCGACCGATATTATCGTTGGATTCCCGGGCGAGACTGAAGAAGACTTTGAGCAGACGCTCTCACTTGCCGAGACGGTCCGCTATGCTCAGGCCTATACCTTCATCTATTCCAAGCGCGCCGGTACTCCGGCCGCAGAGATTGACGATCCCACGCCGCATGAGGTTATTCTCGAGCGTTTCAACCGCCTGGTTAAGGTTATCGAGACTACGGCTCACGAGTATAACCAGGGTGAGCTTCATACTGTGGTGCCGGCGCTCATTGAGGGAACGAGTAAAAAGAACGACGCGGTCCTGCTGGGCAAGAGTCCCAAGAATCAGACCGTGCATGCGCCTATCCCCGAGGGTTACAGCATCGATCAGCTTGTTGGCAAGATCGTTGATGTTGACGTTGACATTGCCAAGACCTGGTATTTGTCCGGCTCCGTTGTGGGCGAGCCGCGCTAATGGTTTCTCCCAGGGCAGGTCTTTCCGCCGTTGCGATCGTCGGTCCGACGGCGGTTGGTAAGAGTGATGTTGCCGACCGTTTGGCAGCTCGTCTTTCGTCCGAAGTGCTGTCGTGCGATGCGATGCAAATCTATCGCGGCATGGACATCGGTACCGCAAAGATGGCGCCCGATGAGTGTACGGCGCCGCTGCGTCTTGTCGACATTGTAGAGCCGGGTGTGGCATATTCTGCTGCGCTTTATCAGGCTGACGCTCGCGCGCATGTTGAGCGCTTGCTTGGCGAGGGCCGCCTGCCGGTGTTTTGCGGGGGTACGGGGCTGTATCTCAAGGCCGCCCTCGATGAGATGGACTTTCCCTCGGGTGAACTTGAGGACGATCGCCGTGCGGGCTATCAGGAGCTTGCCGAGCGTATTGGCGAGGAAGAACTGCATGCCCTGCTTGCCGAGCGCGACCCAGAATCTGCTGCTGTTATTCATCCCCATAACGTGCGCCGTGTGATTCGTGCGCTCGAGATGCATGATGATGGTATCTCCTACGCGCAGCAAAAGTCGCAGTTTAGTGTTCCGCGCGAGCATTATCACGCTCTGTGGTTTGGTCTGACGCGTAATCGCGAGGTGCTCTACGAGCGCATTAATCTGCGCGTCGATCTGATGTTTGAGCAGGGTCTTGTCGATGAGGTCCGCGGTCTTATGGGCCAGGGGCTGGTAGATGCCCTGACGTCGATGCAGGCAATTGGCTATAAAGAGATCATCGATGCTTTCAATGGTGTGATGAGCATGGATGAGGCTCGCGAACTCATCAAGATGCGTTCGCGTCGTTATGCCAAGCGTCAGCTTTCGTGGTTTAAGCGCGATGACCGTATCGTGTGGTTTGATATGGATGAATGTACGATCGATGAGGTCGTTGCTGATATCCTGCATCGTATTGAGGCTGCCTAATGGCCCGTTTTCCCCTTGTTCCCACGTCGCCCGAGCCCGAGCGTGCCATTTTGGTTGGTGTTGAGTGGCGCGACAATGCATGGCCACTCGATCGATCGCTCGATGAGCTGGAGCGCCTTGCCCATACGGCTGGTGCCCAGTGCGTGGCTCGCTTGTCTCAGCGTTTGGTAAAGCCGTATCCTAAATCGTTTATCGGTTCCGGTAAGGTTGAAGAGCTGTGCGGCCTGGTGCATCGCATGGATGCCGATGTCGTTATTTTTGACGACGACCTGACGCCCTCGCAGCAATCCTATTTGGAGAAAGCGGTGGGCGAGCCGGTAAAGATCATCGATCGTACGGCACTGATCTTGGATATCTTTGGCCTGCATGCTCAGACGCGTGAGGGACGCCTACAGGTACAGCTGGCACAGCTTCAATATCTGTTGCCTCGTCTGCGTGGCATGTGGAGCCATCTCGCCAAGGAGCAGACGCGCGGCGGCATCGGCTCACGCTTTGGTCAGGGTGAAAGTCAGCTCGAGGTCGACCGTCGCCTCATTCGTAATAAGATTGCCGCGCTTCGTCGTGAGCTCAAGCAAGTTGAACAGCGTCGCGATGTCCAGTCCAAGAGCCGCATTGAGTCACCGGCGTTTCGCGTCGCGTTAGCCGGTTATACCAATGCCGGTAAATCGACGTTGCTCAATCGTCTGACCGGATCTACGGTACTTTCGCAGGACAAGCTTTTTGCTACGCTCGACCCGACGACGCGTTCGTATCGCCTGCCCGGCGGTCGTGGCATGACGATTACCGATACCGTTGGCTTTATTCAAAAGCTACCGCATGGTCTCGTTGATGCCTTTAAGTCCACGCTGTCTGAGGTTCTTGGTGCCGATCTGATCCTTAAAGTTGTGGATGCCTCTGACGAGGACTACGAGCGCCAGCTCGAGGCAGTCGATCGCGTTCTTGACGAGATCGGTGCCGGCGAGCGTTTGACGCTTACGGTGTTCAATAAAATCGATCTTCTCGATAGCGTTGATCGATTGAGTTTCCGTCGTCGCTATCCCGAGGCCGTGCTGTTCTCGGCCCAGACGGGCGAGGGGCTCGACGATCTCGTCGATCGCATTGTTCGCGAGGCAGCTGCCTCCGATGTGTTGCTCTCTGCTGGTATCCCGTATCGTGAGGGCGCCCTCATCACGCTGGTGCATGAGCAGGGAACCCTTCTGCATGAAGAATATCTTGAGGACGGCGTTCGTATTGTGGCGAAGCTACCGGCTCGTATTGCACCGCGGCTCGAGCTTTATCGCACCGAGTAGACGAGCTCCAAAAAGCCCAGAATAATGGGCTGATGCAGTAGATAAAAGGGGAGTGCGTGACGTCCAAGGCTGGCGAGCGCCGGGATGGGATTGGCGTAGGCCCAGCTTGGGATGGTCTTATCGATTCCCTGCGCTATGTGTGCGGCGAAGTATCCTGCAAGATACATAAAGAAAAACGGGATGATGGGGTAGTAATCACCTGAAACAAACCCAGGGCTCGGAAATCCCAGCCACGCCAGGTAGGGGACAGGATAGATCGTTTTGGGGATACTCCAGGTGAGGGCGAACAACGCAAGGCATAGGGACATGCCCCATCTCGCCGATATCTTCTTAAGGACGGGATCGGTCAACGCCACGATGCCGGTACATGCGGCCATGCAGTAGATGATGCCAAAATTAACCGAATCGTCTACTGAGACAAGTGTTGTTGCCAACCAGACGACGAGTGCTGCTAAGGCGTATTTGGCGGCACGTTTGATATTGTTGCGCGAAAGGGTGCACATCCAACCCGCGATAAACAAAAATACCCAGCTGATGCTGGCGCGCCAGATGTCTTGAAAGACGGTCTGGGAAAACCAGGGCATATCCCAGCCGTACAGGTAGGCGAGATCGTAGCAAGCGTGAAAACCTGCCATTGAAATCATCGTAAACCCGCGGACGGTATCAAAGATAGTGATGCGTTTTTGCATTACGAGAACCGGCGCATCAAGCCGACGACTTTGCCCAAGATAACGGGATTCGTTGCATAGATAGGCTCCATGGTGTCATTCTCGGGCTGCAGGCGTACGCGTCCCTGCTCCTTGTAGAACGTCTTGACGGTCGCTGAACCATCAATCATGGCCACGACAATTTCGCCGTTCATGGCACTCTTTTGTTCACGGACGATGATGTAATCGCCATTGAAGATGCCGACATTGATCATTGAGCTCCCATGCACCTCAAGGATAAAGGAACCCTGATCGGTGGCGATTTCGGTCGGGATAGTAAAAGTGTCTTCGATATTCTGCTCGGCCAGAATGGGAATCCCAGCCGCGACGCGACCAACGAGCGGTAGCGAGACCGTTCCGCGAGGTGCGGTGGGCTCGTCAGATTTAGAAATTGAGACAGAGGAACCGTCCTCGTTAAAGAGTTCCAGGGCGCGCGGTTTGGTGGCATCGCGCTTGAGTAGCCCGCGCGCCTCCAGGGCAGAGAGATGGGCGTGCACGGTGCTGGGGGAGGAAAGACCCACGGCAGAAGCCATCTCGCGCACGCTGGGCGGATAACCCTTCTCCTGCTGATATTCCTTGATGAAGTCGTAAATTTGCTGCTGACGCTTGGTAATTTTGCGAGCCATCAGGGCATCCTCTCTACCCATGTCAAACAAATGTTCGAATTTTGCTTGACAGGAACAACTGTTCGAAGATAATAATAACCGAACATTCGTTCTCGCGCTAGACATTTTTGTCCGCGCGGCTTGATAAAACTGTTCTCAGCAAAACATGCGAGAGGAGAACATGATGAACGCAACGAATATGGTGCAGGGAAACCTCGCCCTTAAGCTCGAGACGCCTGCGGAACCCACTTTTACGGTTGTTCGGGGTGGTCGCTCCGGCTTTCAGCCTTTGACCGTAAAGCCTGCTCGCAATCAGCAGGCTGTAGTTGCGCCGGCCCGCGTTGCCCTGAAGGTTCCGACGATTGTCGCCGTCGCCGTTGCGCTCACGCTCTTTTTTGTCCTCGCTACGTCGGTCTTTAGCGCTCGTCACGCCGCGTATGCCGAGTCCGTTTCCAACGTTACCTACGAGACCATTCGCGTTCAGCCTGGTGATTCTCTTTGGTCGCTTGCCGAGGAATATCCAATCGAAGGCCTTTCCACGCAAGAGACTTCCGACATGATCCGTAACGTCAATCATCTGGAGCATGGTTCGCTCGCCGCCGGTGCGCATCTTAAGGTTCCTATTCGTTCGTAATCATTATCGCGCTGCGCATGGTACCCTTGTTATCGTTTAAGAGGAGGTACCATGCGCTGTCCCAAATGCGGCAAGGCACATACCCGTGTCGTTGATTCCCGTATGCAGGAGTCAAATAACACCATTAAGCGCCGTCGCGAATGTTGCTCGTGTAACTACCGCTTTACAACGTTCGAGCGATGTGAAGATCCAATCGAGGTTATTAAGTCAGACGGAACCAAGCAGCGGTTCGATCGCAATAAGCTGCTCGTCGGCTTGATGCGCGCCACCATCAAGCGCGATATCGACACTAAGAAGCTTAATGAGATTATCGATGACATCGAGGTCGAGCTGCGCTCTCGCACGCTGACGGCCGTTACGTCCCATGAGTTGGGTGATATGGTACTCAAGCGCTTGGCCAAGATCGACAAGGTGGCGTACATCCGCTTTGCCTCGGTCTACCGCGATTTCAAAGACGTCGATGAGTTTCTGCAAGAGCTCGACAAGCTAAGGTGATTCCATGTCCAACATTACCGTCAACATAAAGCGTCTCGACCCCACCGTCGAGCTTCCCAAATACGCCCATCCCACCGATGCCGGCTTGGATCTGCGCTCCAACGAGGACTGCGTCCTGAAGCCCTTCGAACGCCGTCTGGTCTCTACTGGGCTGGCCATCGCCCTGCCCGATGGCTACGCCGGCTTCGTCCAGCCCCGCAGCGGCTTGGCTATCAAACAGGGCCTGTCTATAGTCAACACGCCGGGCCTCATCGACGCCCACTACCGAGGAGAACTCAAGGTTATCCTCATCAACCTGGACCCCTCCAACAACATCCAAATCAACAAAGGCGACCGCATAGCCCAACTCGTCATCCAAGAAGTCCCCACGGTCAACCTCATAGAGGTAGACGAACTAGACAAAACCGACCGAGGCAACGGAGGCTTCGGCTCCAGCGGCGTCGCCTAGGGGTACTCGTATCCCTCCCGCCCGGGGCTTACCTATATCATTCCATGCTCAAACATTCTCGCGTCGCTTCGCTCGCTGCGAAACTGCGCGTGGAACGATATAGGTAAGCCCCGGGCGGGCGGCTACTCGCTTGAAACAATATTTACTTTTCTAGTAAGTCGATGCGATAAAGGGACGCCTCCTTTGTCGCATCGACTTACTGTATTTATATTTTCTGGTTCCCCTTTTCAGATTCTACTGGTGGGGAATCTGGTATAGCCGCTAGTACGTTAACGCAGCTTACCTGTGGGAGGCCCCTATATATCGTCCCACGCGCAGTTTCGCAGCGCAGCGA
>CABRWN010000082.1 GCA_902474645.1 uncultured Collinsella sp. | reverse complement strand
GCCGCCATGCCCCGGCAGCAGCCGACGCCTCGCGCCGCTGCTCCCGACCCGGTTGCCGTGGCAGACCCCTTCGCGCCTAGCGTCCCCGACCCCGCCGCCGCACCCATCCCGGTGCCGCAGACCGTCTCGCGCGACGCGCTTGCCGGCATGGGCGGAGCCGCCGCGACCGGTGCCGCCGTGGGCCTAGGCGCCGCAGCCGGCATCGCCTCCAACATGGCGAGCACTCGCGCCCCGCAGCGCCCGCTCGCCCAGCTCGTCGACGTCGTGAGCGGCGAGAGCCATAGCATCACCTCCGCACAGGTGACCATCGGTCGCGAGCGCTCGGTTTCCGACATTGCCCTGCGCGACCCCAACGTGTCGCGCCGCCACGCCCAGCTCACCTTTACGGGCTCGGATTGGTCGATCGAGGACCTCAATTCCACCAACGGCACGCTCGTCAACAACCGCCGCATTACGCGCTGCCCGCTGCGCAACGGCGATCTGCTGACGTTTGGCCTGAGCACCTTTGAATTTAGGGGATAGTCGCTTATGAACATCGATATCGTCCTTTTTGCAGGCCGCATCGTCCTGGTCGCCCTGCTCTATATCTTCCTGTTCGCCGTCATGAAGACCGGCGTGGGACTTGTGCGCGGGCAGCGCCGCGACTCGGCTATCTGGACGATTGATGTGGACAAGGGTCCGCGCGGTATCCGCGGCATCCACGTAGACATGCTCGGCCCCGTCATCGTCGGTCGCTCGCCATCTTCGGACATCTGCATCAACGAACCGTTCGTCTCGGCCTCGCATGCGCGCTTTTCGCTGCAGGGCCCGGCGCTCATCATCGAGGACCTCAACTCGCTTAACGGCACGCTCGTCAACGGCCGCCAGCTCGTGGAGCCCGCGACGCTGCGTGAGGGCGACGAAGTCCAGATTGGCGACGTGGTCATGAAGGTGAACCGTCGATGATCGACGAGGAGAACAAGTCCGCAACTATGACCGAGGCACCGGCCGCCGCCACAGCTGCACCGGCCCACGCCGCTCCGGCGGGCTCCGCACCCGTGGAGCCCGAGGACACCGTGTTCTCCCTGCCTCTTTCGCATGTAACGCATGATATTTCGGATCTCGCCGATAACGAGGACGAAGAGGATACCGTAGCGGCGCCCATCGGCGCACATGCTGCGGAACAGCCCACAGCGCCCGAAGCAACCCCGACGCCGGCTCACTTTGCAGAGCCCGTCGCCGCGGCAATCAACGAGAGCGCTGCGGTGTTTGCGGCACCCGAGCCCGCCGCGCCGGCGTTTCCCATAGCCCCGGCATCCGAGGTTGCGCCCGCGTCTACGCCGGCGCCCGAGGCGGGGACATCCCCCGAGGACGGCCCTGCACCCAAGACCCCGCAGCCTGCGCCCGCAAGCGAGTCCGATGCCGTGGCCGAGCCCGCCGCCCAGTCGCAAAACACGCCCGCGCCGTCGCACTTTGCGACGCCCGAGCCTATAGACGTCAGCCCGCAAGATGACGAGTCGACCGCCCGCGTTTCCGAGGAGCCCGACTCCCCGGACACCGGCGATTCCGAATCAAACGCCGAGACCGACACCGTCTCTCCCGGTGACACAGCCGAAATCGACGTTGCCGCCGTTGAGGCCAAGCTCAAAGACCCCGGCTCGACCATGAGCTTTGAACCCCTAACCGAGGAGCGCATCGAGACCGACTCGACCTATGATGCCGGCACCACCACGCAACTCATGTGGGGCGCCCGCTCCGACGTTGGCTGCGTGCGCCCGCACAATGAGGATTCCTACCTGGTGCAGTCGCCGCTCTTTTGCGTATGCGACGGCATGGGTGGTCACGCTGCCGGCGAGGTGGCCTCTTCTATCGCTGTCGAGACCATCGCCAAGACAGCTCCTCAGTCTGCCGACGCCGCACGCCTGGCGGCAGCCGTCGAGGCCGCCAACGCCGCCGTAATCGAGGCGGCCCTGAATGGCCTGGGCAAGCCCGGCATGGGCTGCACAGCCACTTGCGCCTATATCGAAAACGACACGCTCGCCATCGCCCACGTGGGTGACTCTCGCGCCTACCTGCTCCACGAGGGCACGCTCATCCGCGTGACCCGCGACCACTCCTACGTGGAGGAGCTCGTGGACGCCGGCGAGATCACGGCAGACGAGGCTCGCGTCCACCCCAACCGTTCGGTCATCACCCGCGCGCTGGGCTCGGACCCCGCCATGTATGCCGACCACTTCACTCTGCATATCGAGGAAGGCGACCGCCTGATCCTGTGCTCCGACGGCCTTTCGAGCATGATTCCCGATAGCGATATCGAGAACATCGCCACGCAGTCCTCAACCGCGCAAATCTGCGTCGACAACCTAGTGGACGCGGCGCTTGCCGCCGGCGGCCACGACAACGTGACCGTAGTAGTCGTTGACCTGGTTGACGATGGCGTTATGCGCGAGGCGCAACGCGTGCGTCGCCGCAACATTACTATCGCCGCCATCCTGGCCCTCGTCTTTGTGCTGGCAGCTGGCGTCTGGGCCTACACGGGTGTCACCGGCTCGTACTACCTGGGTACCTACCAGGGCAATGTCGCCGTCTGGCGCGGCCTGCCCGGCAAGCCGCTCGGACTCAAGCTCCACTGGCTCGAAAGCGAAACCAGCATCAAGCTGTCCGACCTGCCCGAAGACACGCAAAACCGACTCAAGGCGGGCATTCCGCAAACAAGTGTCGACGATGCGCAGGACACGATATCCAAGTACCGCCACCAGATCGACGAGGAGCAGACCCGCCAGGTGATCGACGCGCAAACGATTCGCGACAACACCAATCAGGGATCGACCTCCGAATCAGATTCCGAGAAAACCGCCGAACAGTCCGCCGAGGCCGAAGCCTCCGAAAAGAACTAGAAAGGGAGTGCCGCTTATGAGTCGCCGCAACACCGAGCTGCTCTTGCTCATCGCCTCGGCGTTCCCCGTCATCCTGCTGTATGCGATGTACGTGCTCACCGCGGGCGCCGCCATCTCCTTTGAGACGCTCGCCGTGCCGATCGGCCTCTTTGCCGCCTTCGCTGCGGCACATATCGCCGTGCGCATCTTGGCGCCCGGCGCCGACCCCGCCATCCTACCCATCGTATTTATACTTTCGGGCATCGGCATCACGTTCGTGACGCGTCTCGCCCCCGCTCTCGCCATCTCACAGCTCATCATCCTGTTTGTCTCGGTGGCGCTCATGGTGGGAACGCTCGCACTGGTCAAAAACCTCGACGTAGTCATGCGCTACAAGTACACCTTTGGCATCATCGGCATCATTCTGCTGATGCTGCCTATCTTTATCGGCACCACGATCTCGGGCTCCAAGCTGTGGATTCGCATCGCGGGCTTTACCATCCAGCCCGGCGAGTTCGCCAAGGTCTTTATCGTGCTGTTCCTGGCCGGGTACCTGGCCGAGAACCGCGAGCTGCTCTCCATCTCCAACCGCAAGATCCTGGGCTTTAAGATCCCTCGCCTGCGACTGCTGCTGCCGCTGTTTGCCGTGTGGGGTGTGTGCCTGCTCGTCGTCGTCTTCGAACGCGACCTGGGTTCGGCCGTGCTGTTCTACACCATCTTCTTGCTGATGCTCTACGTTGCCACGGGGCGCTTTTCGTATGTCGTTATCGGCCTTGCGCTCTTAGCCGTTGGAGCCGTGGGCGCCTACAAGTTCCTGTCTCACGTTCAGGTGCGTTTCCAGGTTTGGCTCGATCCGTTTAAGGACGCCCAGGGCCAGGGCTACCAGATCGTCCAGTCGCTCTTCTCGCTTGCCGATGGCGGTCTGGTCGGTGTTGGCATCGGCAACGGCATGGCCAACAACATCCCTGTCGTCGAGTCCGACTTTATCTTCTCGGCTATCGGCGAGGAGATGGGCCTTTTGGGCGGCGGCGCCGTGCTCATCCTGTTTATGCTCTTTGCCGTTCGCGGCCTGACCACAGCTGCCCGCGCAAAGTCCGACCTTGCCGCCTTTAGCGCCACCGGTCTTACGGCAGCCATCAGCTTCCAGGCCTTCTTGATCGTTGGCGGCGTAACCCGCCTAATCCCGCTGACCGGCGTCACCCTGCCCTTTATGAGCCAGGGCGGCTCCTCTTTGCTGGCGAGCTTTATCATCGTCGCGCTCCTGCTGCGCGCCGGTGACGAGGCGACCGGACGCGAGGCCGAGCTTACCGGCACCGGCACCATGGCCGCCATCACCGATGATCAGGTCGCATCTGCCGCCGCCCCGACGGGCACGCGCTTTGCCACCTCGTCTTCCTACGGCAGCCATTCCGTCGGCTCGCGCATGCGCCGTCGCCTGCTCGACACGCCTGAATCCGGTGTGCTCGGCCGCGTGGCGCTCGCCAACCGTCTAACCCGCGCGGTGCTCGCCTTTACGGCGCTGTTCGCCATCCTTATCGGCAACCTCACCTATGTCCAGGTCATTAAGGCCAAGGACTATCAAGACATGCCGACCAACAACCACACCATCGCCCGCTCCAAGTACATCCAGCGCGGCTCCATCATCACGTCCGACGGCGTGACGCTGGCCGAGTCGCTGCAGCAGGAGGACGGCACCTACGTACGCTCCTACCCCAACGGTAACCTGGCAGCACACGTGGTTGGCTACGTGAGCCAGCAGTATGGCACCACCGCCATCGAGAGCGTCATGAACGACACGCTCACCGGTTCTAAGGACTACTCCAGCTGGAACAACGCCATCGCGTCGCTCGCGGGCCAGACCCAGCCGGGCAACACCGCCAAGCTCACCATCGACTCGCGCATCCAGACGGCGGCCGAGCAGGCACTCAAGGGCTTTAAGGGCGCTGTAGTGGTCATCGACCCGCGTACCGGCGCGGTTCTCGCATGTGCCAGCTCGCCCACATACGACAACACCAACATCGATGCTCTGCTGCAGACGGGCGGCGGCGAGGACGGCTCCATGTACAATCGCGCCATGGACGCGCTGTACACGCCGGGCTCAACGTTTAAGGTCGTTACGCTTTCCGCGGCACTCGAGACCGGTACCGCCAGCCTTACCAGCACCTACCAGGCGCCCGGCTCCATGGACATCGGCAACGCACCGGTCACCAACTATGCCAACGAGAGCTACGGCACCATCAGCCTGCAGCAGGCCTTTGCCGTGTCCTCCAACGTCGTCTTTGGCCAGGTGGCAAACGAAGTTGGCGCAAACACGCTCGTGCAGTTTGCCAACGCCTTTGGCTATGGCCAAAAGCTCGGCCAGGACCTGACCTCCGCGGCCTCCATCATGGCCGACCCGTCGCTCATGACCGAGTGGGAGACCGCCTGGGCCGGCGCCGGCCAGCCTGTCGGCATGGACCACACGCCCGGCCCGCAGACCACCGTCATGCAAAACGCCGTGATTGCCGCCGCCATCGCTAACAGCGGCGTGGTCATGGACCCGTACTTTGTAGCCCAGGTACTCGCCCCGGACGGAACCGTGGTCAAGACTACGCAGTCCCGCTCGCTTGGTCAGGCCGTCAGCTCCGCCACGGCCGACCAGGTCAAGCAGGCCATGCTTGCCGTCGTCCAGTCCGGCACCGGCACCGATGCCCAGATCCCCGGCGTCAAGGTCGCCGGCAAGACCGGCTCGGCCGAGATTGGCGGCACCAACGTCAATTCGATGTTCGTTGGCTTTGCACCTTACGATTCACCCACAGTCGCCATCTCGGTGGCCTTAGAGGATTACGACAAGCATGACGTCAAGGCCGCCAAGATCGCCGGCATCGTCCTGACCGCGGCGCTTGCCGCACAGGGAGCGTGATGCCCATGATCGAATCGGACACCCGAGGCGCGCCGCGGCCGAAGAGTTAGCGGCAACGCGCCACACGGCCCCAGCGGCCACATCGTAGGTACTACACACATCGTTGAGCGAATAGTTATGTTAGGAGCAGGAATGGAACAGAGGGTCCTCGGGGGAAGATACCTCCTCAAGGATAAGGTGGGGACAGGCGGCATGGCGACCGTCTACCGTGCACAGGACCAGGTCCTCGACCGCACGGTAGCCGTCAAGATTATGCTGCCGCAGTATGCTGGCGACGCAACCTTCGCCGCACGCTTTAAGCAGGAGGCCCAGGCAGCAGCCGGTCTCTCCTCCCCCTATATCGTGGGCGTCTACGATTGGGGCAAGGACGGCGACACCTATTACATCGTCATGGAGTACCTGCGCGGCACCGACCTTAAGAGCGGCATCAAGAGCCACGGCGCCCTCGACCCCAAGAAGGTCGCCCAGATCGGCTCGCAGATTAGCTCCGCGCTTTCGGTCGCCCACAAGCACGAGATCATCCACCGCGACATTAAGCCGCAGAACATCATGGTGCTGCCCGACGGCAACATCAAGGTGATGGACTTTGGCATCGCGCGCGCCAAGAACAGCCACCTCACGCAAGACAACAACGTGCTGGGAACCGCTCACTACGTCAGCCCCGAGCAGACCCGCGGTCAGGACCTCGGCCCCACCTCGGATATCTACTCGCTGGGCGTCGTGATGTACGAGTGCGCCACCGGCCGCGTTCCCTTTGACGGTGACGACGCTATCTCGGTCGCACTCAAGCAGGTCAACGAGCTGCCTATTCCGCCGAGCCAGATCAACTCCGGTGTCGACGCCGACCTTGAGCGCATCATCCTCAAGTGCATGGAGAAAGACCCGGCAAACCGCTTCCAGACCGCCGACGAGCTGCGTCAGGTGCTCAACAGCTACCTGTCGGGCCGTGCCGTCAACGTCTCGGAGCCCACGCGCATCATCGGTGCCCCCGGTGAGCTGGGCGCCACCAAGACTCGCGAGCTTTCCGATCAGACGCGCGCCATGGTGCGTCCCGTCTCGGGCGTGAGCGGCCAAAATACCGCCCGTAGCTCGGTTTCGGGCTCCACCGGCTCCTACGAGGTCGAAAAGCCCAAATCCAACAAGAACAAGATCATCGCCGCCGTGGTGGCAGCCGTTGCCGTCATCGGCATCGTGGTGGCCTTTGCCACAGGACTCTTTGGCGGCGAGCAGGTCACCGTGCCCGATGTGCTGGGCAAGGACCAGCAGACTGCCGTCGAGCTGATCAAGGAAGCCGGCCTCGAGGTCGGCACCATCGACCAAAGCTACAACGACGATGTCGACGAGGGCAAGGTCGCCGAGCAGACGCCCAACGGCAACACCAAGAAGGCCAAGGGAACCAAGGTGAACCTGGTAATCTCCAAGGGCCCCAAGCCCTCCGAGAAGGTTGAGGTTCCCCAGCTTGTCGGCCTGACCAAAGACCAGGCCGAGGCCGCGCTGGCAAGCGTTGGCCTGAAGGGCAACGCCTCCGAGGAGGCCAATGAGGCCGATGAGGGCCAGGTCTTTGAGCAGGGCACCGGAGCCGGTAAGGAAGTCGAGAAAGGCACGACCATCTCGTACAAGGTCTCGGGCGGCCCGGATACCACGTCCGTCCCCGACCTGACCGACATGACCGAGGCCCAGGCGCGCAACGCCCTCGATATGGCAGGCTTTGGCGTCGACGTGAGCTACCAGGAGAACGACTCGGTTACCGAGGGCACCGTGATCAGCTGGAACCCCAGCGGCAAGCAGAAGCCCGGCGCCACGATTACCGTCGTCATTGCCAAGAAGTCCGGCAAGGCCAGTGTTCCGGGCAACCTGTACGGCAAGAGCATCTCCGCCGCCGTCACCGCGCTCAACAACGCCGGTTTCTATAACATCGGCTTCTGTGACCAGAACGGCAATCCCGTAAGCGGTAACGAGGATGCCACCGTTACGGGCGTCTCCCCCACCGGCAAGCAGTCCACCGACAGCACGATTACGCTGACGGTCGCACTTTCTGGCTCGGGCTCGGGCACGGGCACGGGCACGGGCGACGATTCCGGTACGACCAACTAGTCGCCACCTCACCGCTCATTACGGCTCTCGCCGCAAACATATTCGCTCAGAAGCGCCCGCTTGCTCCCCGGCAAGCGGGCGCTTTGTTTATCGACAGGCCAGGGCTCCATAGCAACACAAAGAGGCCCGCAAAAACAAGCCTCCCAGGTGACAACAGAATATGTAATGCAGTAATTACTAGCCGCAGAACTTCACCATGGTCTCGACCACGAGCTTCTCGGAGTTGAGCTGCTGTATCATGATGCCCTGCTGGAACAGCGGGATGTTGGCGCGCGTGCGCTCCGGATCGGAGTGCTCGACGAACTCCTTCTTATCCAAGGTGCAGACCGAGCGCGACAAAACGACTTCGAAGCGACCCATTACGGCATCGCGCATGCGCTACAATCTCGGTTAATCTGTTAACCACCCGAAAGCAGCAGGAGGCCCCATGCCCACACCAGGCAAGCGCCCATCCATGCGCCAGATTGCCGTCGCGGCCGGCGTATCCGTCGCCACGGTCTCCCACGTCATCAACGGCAGCGGCCGTTTTTCCGAAGACACCCGCAAACGCGTGGAAGCCGCCCTAAAGGAATACGGCTACGTCACGAACATGGCGGCGAAGAGCCTCCGTATGGCCCAGTCCCGGACCATCGGCATGATCGTGCCGGACATCTCCAACGACTTCTTTTCCAAGATTGCCCTGCATGTGGAGCGCGAGCTGGCAACCGAGGACTACTCGGTCTTTGTTTGCAACAGCGCCAATGACCCCGCCCGCGAGCGTGACTACTTCCGCACGCTGGCAAGCAAGCAGGCCGACGGTATCATCTGTATCTCCGGCCTGCGCAGGCTCGACGGCGAGTTCGTCCCCCACGGAATCCCCGTGGTCTGCATCGACCGTGCGCCCGAAAACGACCTCGGTTTCCCACACGTGGGCTCCGACAACATCGGCGGTGGCTACATGGCGACCGAGCACCTCATCGAGCGCGGCTGCAAGGACATCCTGAGCATCTCGAGTTTTACCGCCAACTACCCCGGCAACGAGCGCCAGATGGGCTACGAGCGGGCGCTCGCCGCGCACGGAATGCCGCTACGCCGCGACTACCAGCTGTTTGTCTCGGGTAAGCAGCCGAGCATCATCGAGTCGGAAG
>CABRWN010000081.1 GCA_902474645.1 uncultured Collinsella sp. | reverse complement strand
CCGGTGCAACTTCCTTAAACCCGGGAAGTTTCTCAGAGCAGATGCCCTGCGCGATCGGGCAGCGGGTGTGGAAACGGCAACCGGTCGGCGGATCCAGCGGTGACGGCGGATCGCCGGCAAGGATGATGCGCTTACGGTTCTTCTGGATATCCGGATCGGGCACCGGCACGGCAGACAGCAGCGACTGCGTGTACGGATGGTGAGGCTCACTATAGAGCGTCTTCCAGTCCGAAACCTCGACCATCTTACCCAGATACATAACGGCAACGCGATCGGAGATGTGCTGTACGACGGACAGGTCGTGGGCGATAAACAGATACGCGGTACCGAACTTGTCCTGCAGTTCCTTGAGCAGGTTCAGAACCTGGGCCTGAATGGAAACATCCAGAGCGGAAACCGGCTCGTCGCAGATAATCAGCTTGGGCTTCAGCGCAAAAGCGCGGGCAATGCCGACACGCTGACGCTGACCGCCGGAGAACTCATGCGGATAGCGGTTGATGTGCTCGGGGTTCAGTCCAACGACGTCGAGAAGCTCGCGGACGCGCTCAATGCGCTCCTCCTTGGTGCCCACGCCGTGAATGGTCATGGGCTCGGAGACGATCTCACCGATGGTCATACGAGGGTTGAGCGAAGCATAAGGATCTTGGAAGATAAACTGCATCTCGCGACGCATGTCCTTGATCTCATGTTTGCTCATCTCGGCAACATCTTTGCCTTGGAAGAATACCTTACCGGCGGTCGGCTTGGTCAGACGCATGATGGTGCGGCCCGTGGTGGACTTACCGCAACCAGACTCGCCAACCAGGCCAAAAGTCTCGCCCGGATAAATCTCGAACGAAATGTCATTCACAGCAGAGACGACGCGCTTGGAAAAACGCTTGGCGAACATGCCGGACTCCGCGGGGAACTCCTTAGAGAGGTGCTCGACCTTCAGCAGTGGAGTGCGCTCGTTATTGCCTGCCATTTACGCCTCGCCTCCCTTCTTGGAATCCTTGCGCGTACGGGACGTCTCAGGGGCGTTCTTGAGGAACTCGGGGTCACCGGAGTAGTGGCACGCAGAGTAATGACCAGACTCAGTGACAACGCGCTCGGGGCGCTGCTTGCGGCACTTGTCCGTCGCATAGGGGCAGCGAGGAGAGAAGACGCAGCCCTCGGGCAGGTTCATGAGCGAAGGCGGGTTGCCGTGAATCGGCGTGAGCGGCTTCTTCTCATCGATAGCCTGCTCCGGGATGGAGCGGATCAGGCCCCAGGTATAGGGGTGACGGCTCTCGTAGAAGATTTCCTCAGCAGTACCGAACTCGACGGGACGACCGGCGTACATAACCATGATCTTGTCGGCCATATCGGCGACGACACCCAGGTCATGGGTAATCATGATGATGGCGTTGCCGTTCTTCTCCTGCATTTCCTGCATAAGTTCAATAATCTGAGCCTGAATGGTAACGTCCAGGGCAGTCGTGGGCTCGTCGGCAATCAGAATATCGGGATCGCAGGCAAGGGCCATGGCAATCATGACGCGCTGACGCATACCGCCAGAGAACTGGTGCGGATACTCATTGACGCGCTTCTCGGGCTCGGGAATACCAACGAGGTCCAAAAGCTCGGTGGCGCGCTTGAGCGCCTCCTGCTTGGAGTAGCCACGGTGCAGACGAAGACCCTCGCCCACCTGCTTGCCGATCTTATAGACCGGGTTCAAGGAGGTCATAGGATCCTGGAAGATCATCGCGATGTCGTTACCGCGAATGTGCTGCATCTCTTCCTCGGTCATCTCGAGGATAGAACGACCGCGATAGCGAACGTCGCCGCCCTCAATCTTTCCCGGAGGCATCGAGATGAGGCCCATGATGGTCATGGCGGTCACGGACTTACCGGAGCCGGACTCACCGACGACACCCAGGGTCTCGCCGCGATCGAGCGTGTAGGACACACCGTCGACAGCGCGAACGACACCATCCTCGGTATGGAAATACATCTTAAGGTCATCGACCTCGAGCAGATGCTGGCCCTCGGGAACCGGCTGGTCCTTCAGGTCCACATAGTTCTTGTTCTTCTTCATCCTTATGCGTCCTTCATCTTGACGTCGAGGGCGTCGCGCAGACCATCACCCAGCAGGGTGAAGGCGAGCACCGTCGAGAGAATTGCCAGACCGGGCATGATCATCATCCAGGGAGCGGTCAGAAGATACTGCTGACCGTCCTGAATCATGGAGCCCCACGAAGGCGTAGGCGGAATAACGCCCATGCCGAGGAAGGACAGAGCGGACTCGGTCAGAATGGCGCCACCAATGTTCATGGTTGCGTAGACCACGATGGAGGCGACGGAGTTCGGGAAGATGTGACGCACGACGATACGAGCATCGGATGCACCCATCGCACGCGCAGCATCAACATAGTCGTTTTCCTTGACCGTCAAGATTGCAGAGCGGAAGACGCGCGCAATCGAAGGCCAGCCGAGAATACCGATGGCGATAAAGACGTTCTGAAGACCACGGCCGATAACGGCGATCATGGCGACAACGAACAGCACGTACGGGAACGCCAGGAAGATGTCCGCACAGCGCATGATGATCGTATCCCAAATGCCGCCGTAGAAGCCGGCCAGAGCACCCATGACCAGACCGATCAGCGTGGAGATCGCGGTGGCCATAATGCCGACGGACAGCGAAACGCGCGCACCGTAGATAACGCGGACGAGAATGTCACGACCAAGGGCGTCGGTGCCAAACGGGTGCTCTGCACACGGAGCCAGCAGCGACGTCTCGGCCATGGTGGTCGAGTCGGAAGCCGTCGGCGAACCGAGCCAGGGCTTAGCCCACAGGTCTGCGGTCAGTGCAACCACAACGACGATGATGATCCAGCAGACACCGATAACGGCGAGCTTGTTCTTACGAAGACGCTTAAAAGCGTCGCCCCACAGCGTGCGGGACTTGGCGGGAGCAGATGCGGCCTTGGTGGCGGTAGCCTGCTCCTGAGACTGAGAATCAGTTTCCTGCATGAGACGTACCTCCCTTAGGCCTTATCCGACGGACCGCCAAGGCGGATGCGCGGGTCGAGGAATGCATAGCTAATGTCGACGAGCAGGTTGATCACCATGACGACGACGACGATGAGCGTAACGCCGCCCATAACGATGGGCCAGTCACGCATGCTAATAGCGCGATAGACCTCATAGCCGATACCGGGCCAGTTAAAGACCGTCTCGGTCAGGATGGCGCCCGAAAGCATGCCGCCAAAGTCGACACCAATATAGGTAACGACGGGGATGAGTGCATTCTTAAGCGCGTGCTTGATGATGATCGCGCGATTGGAGAGACCCTTGGCCTTTGCCGTACGGATGTAATCCTGGTTCATGACGTCAAGCAGCTGCGAGCGCATAATGCGGGCGGCGTAAGCGGTCGAAACCGAAGCCAGCGTAATGGTAGGAAGCACATAGTGCATCCAATCCTGATACTGAGAGCTGGAACCGCCGGCACCCGAGATCGGCATGGAGATTGCACCGCCCGTGGCGTCCTTGAGGATGACGCCAAAGAACAGCTGCAGCAACATACCGAGCCAGAAGGCCGGGACCGCAACGAGGATCGACGTGGTGAGCGTTACCAAAATATCCCAGAAGGAATAACGCTTTACCGCCGAAATGATACCCGCACCGATACCCATGATTGCCTCGAGCACGATGGCGCACGCGGCAAGTTTGACCGTATACGGATACTTCTGGGCAAAGATTTCCGTAACCGGCAGCTTGCGCTGATACGAATTGCCCAGATCGCCATGAAGCAGGCCGTTCATGTAATACAAGTAACGGTCCACGAGCGACGTTTGAACGGGGTCGCCGTTCTCGTCAAGGATCGCGTTGCCGTCCTCGTCCGACTGGACCAGGTGATAGCGGACGCGAAGCTGAAGCTCCACCTCGGGGGACAGAGCCTTGTCTCCACCGATCAGCTTGATCGGATCTCCCGGCACGATATTCTGAAGGGCGAACAGAATCAGCGTAACGCCCAAAAATACCGGGATGAACTGAAGCACACGTTTAACGATGTACTTACCCATACCACTCCCCTATCTAGGGATTAACCTAAATGGGATGCCGATCGCCAGACCGGCATCCCAAAATTACCATCAGCCAGTTTACCCCAGGTTAGGGAGAACTGTATGTTTCCCATGAGGTCTACGTAAATACTTGACCCTCACGGAAGCTGCAAACTCTTAGGCGAGCTCAGCGGTACCCAGCTCGGCGTGCTTCTGCGGATCGACATAGAGGTGCTTGATGCGATCGGAGCCGACGATGGTGTGCGTGTAGAACATCACCGGGATGACCGGGCAGTCGGCAGCGACCATAGCGTCGGCCTCCTGCATCTTAGCAACGCGCTCTTCGTCGTCAACCGTGGTGCGAGCCTCGTCGACCTTGGCGTCGAACTCGGGGTTGTTGTAACCAGAGCGGTTGTCGCCACCGAGGGAGTCGGAGTGGAACAGCGGATACAGGAAGTTGTCCATGATCGGGTAGTCGGCAATCCAACCCAGACGACCGAACTGATAGTTGAAGTTCTGATACTGCTCGAGCAGGGCAGACCACTCGGGGGTATCGGAGACAGCGGTAACACCAACCTTGGCGAGGTCGCCGATGATGGACTCCATGATCTCCTTGTGGCCACCGTCCTGGTTGTAGGAAAGGGTCACGTTAATGCCACGGTCACCGTTAGCACCGGCAGGAGCGACCTTGTCGAGGTACTCGTTAGCCTTGTCGACGTCGTAGGCGCAGAACTCCCATGCGCCCTCCTTGTAGCCATCGATACCCGGAGGAACAATGCCGTCGGCGGGGGTACGGGTACCCTTGAAGATGGTCTTGCAGATAGCCTCACGGTTAATGGCCAGGGAGATGCCCCTGCGCAGGTCGGCGTTGTTGAACGGCTCGGCCGTGTTGTTGCAGGTCAGGTAGTAGGTGGAAGGCTCGGAGCCGAGCAGCATGCGCTCGCCGTCACCCATGGTGTAGCCGTCCTTGGACACGCCGCGATCCTTCTTGGCGGCATCGATCTGAGCAACGGGAACGTCGCAGACATCGAGGTTACCGGCCTGGAACTCCTTGTAAGCGGTCTCCATGTCCTTGATGACCTGGAAGTGGATGCCATCGATCTTGGCCTTGTCGCCATAGTAATCGTCGAACTTCTTGAGGTTGATCTCCTGACCATCCTCCCACTTGCCGTCCATCATGAACGGGCCGTTACCGACCGGCGCAAGATAGAAGCTCTTGGCATCGGACTCGGCGCACTCGGGAACCGGGGCCAGAGCCGGGTGAGAGGCGACGAAGGGGAAGTCGGCGTAAGCGGAAGACAGCTTGACGACGAGGGTCTCATCGTCGGGGCAGGTAACACCGCTGAGCTCAGTAGCGTTACCGGCAAGCAGATCGTCATAGCCCTCGACCATGGAAAGGTGATAGGAAACCTCGGACGGGCCATACTCGGTAGCGATGGCCGACTTGGTGTTGACCAGACGCTCCCAACCGAGCTTGAACGACTTGGAGGTAACGTCGTCACCGTTGTGGAACTTGGCCTTCTTGATCTTGAAGGTGAACTCGGTGGCGTCGTCGTTGGCCTCAAAGGACTCGCAAGCCAGCGGAACGATCTCGCCCTTCTCGGCGTCATAAGAGGTCAGAGCGTCAAAGAGCTGGTACTCGACCTGAGTGCCCTGGTCCTCCTGGACATTGTAGGGGTCGATGCAGACCGGGTTGTTGATGTAGAAGTTCAGCGTCAAACCGGACTCAGAACCGGAAGTGTCGCCGCCCTTCTTGCCGCATGCGGCAAGAAAAGCCATGGAGCTCGCAGCGAGGGTGCCGCCAACAAAGGCGCGACGACCCATAACGGGCTGGTGGAACATAGAATCAGCCATGCCATCCTCCTTATGAGATAGGACAAAGAAATGTTCAGTCGGACATATGTCGAGACAATCCGATCCGAACCATCAAAACGCCGCCCGCTGCTATGGCTGGTTATGCACAACGGACCAACGTTTTGCAATACAGTAGCGCATTTTATGCACGATTTGGGGCTAATTCCGGTTAACGGTCGAGAATTTCTTTAGTTGGGCGCAGTATGTGGTGATATTTTGACTCTGTTACAAATATGTAAACAAAAAGGGTCCCGCACTTACGGAACCCTTTACAAGTACTTATGCGGCTCGTGATTAGTAGCCCACGATGCCCTGCGGGAAGAAGAACATGCACAGCACGACGCACACGGCAAACACGACAGCCATGATGACGGTCAGGCGGTCAAGGTTCTGCTCCATAACGCCCGTGGCAGAGCTGGAGTTATACAGCGAGCTAGCAATCATATCCGAAACGCCGGTGCCCTTACCGGAATGCATCAGGACGAGAATCGTCAACGCCACGGCAGAGATAGCCCAAACGACAAACAGAAGAATCTGGAACGGACCCATAGATAAGCTCCTTAATAGAACAATTCAAACTCCAGTACTGTACCACAATCCCCCGCTCTCCCCTACCTGCCGCTCGGGAACGAGGTAGAAATGGCAGAAATACCAAAAGGGGGTTGTCCAATTGTGGACAACCCCCTTGCTAGAAAACGGTATTTGTTTTCTATTAGGCCTCGGTGGCGAGCACACGGCCCGTCATCTCGGCGGAAGGCTCCAGACCAGCCATGGTGAGCATAGTCGGGGCGATATCGGAGAGACGACCGTCCTCGATACCGGTGAGCTGAGCCTTCTCATCAACGATGATGAACGGCACGCGGTTGGTGGTGTGAGCCGTAAACGGATGCTTGGAACCGTCGGAAGCAACGTCAAACATGTGATCGGCGTTGCCGTGATCGGCGGTAATCAGCGCAAAGCCGCCCTTAGCGAGAATCGCCGGGACAACCTTGGACAGGGCATCGTCAACAGCCTCGACGGCCTTAACGGCGGCGTCGAAGACACCGGTGTGACCAACCATGTCGCAGTTCGCGAAGTTCACGATGTAGAAATCAGCGCGATCCTCGTTGATGGCGGCGACGAGCTTCTCGGTAACCTCGGGAGCGCTCATCTCGGGCTGCAGATCGTAGGTAGCGACCTTGGGGGAAGCGACGAGCACGCGCTCCTCGCCCTCCTTGGGCTCCTCGATGCCGCCGTTGAGGAAGAACGTCACATGGGCGTACTTCTCGGTCTCGGCGGTGTGCAGCTGCTTCAGGCCATTGGCGGCGATAACGTCGGCCAGGACGTTCTCGGGGAACGTCTTGGGGAAGGCGACCTCGACGTCAAACGTCGGATCGTACTCAGTCATCGTCACAAAGTGCGAAAGCTTGATCTGCTCGCGCTCAAAGCCGTCGAACTCCTTGTCCGTGAACACGCGGGTCATCTGACGAGCGCGGTCGGGACGGAAGTTGAAGAAGATGGCCGCGTCGCCCTCGTGGATACCCTCGTTGTGGGCAGCGAAGGGCTCGACGAACTCGTCGCCGCGCGGATCCTTCTCGTAGTAGGCCTTGATACCGGCAACGGGGTCGGTATCGGCATCGGACGCGTTGACCATGACGTCGTAGGCACGCTGGATGCGCTCCCAACGGTTGTCGCGGTCCATGGCCCAATAGCGGCCCGAAACGGTGGCGACGCGAGCGTCGCAACCGGTCTCCTCGGAGATCTTAGCCAGGAAGGCGCAGAACTCGCTCATGTAGCCGGCACCGGACTGCGGGTCAACGTCGCGGCCATCCATGAAGGCGTGGACGCGAACGGTCTTGACACCGTGCTCGGCAGCCATCTTGACCAGAGCCTCGACGTGGTTAATGTGAGAATGAACACCGCCGGGGCTCATAAGGCCCATGAGGTGGAGAGTCTTGCCGTCAGCCTTGACGTCGTCCATAGCCTTGACGAAAACCTCGTTCTTGGCGATGGAACCGTCCTTGATGGCGTTATTGATGCGCGAAAGCTCCTGGAACACGATGCGGCCGGCACCGATGTTGAGGTGACCCACCTCGGAGTTGCCCATCTGGCCGTCGGGAAGGCCCACGTCCTCGCCCGAAGCGCCGAGCGTGGTGTGCGGGTACTGAGCGTACAGGCTATCAAGGAAGGGCGTCTTGGCAGCGGCGACGGCGTTCTCGCCATCGGCCGGAGCAAGGCCGCAACCATCCATGATGATCAGGAGTGCAGGAAGATGACGATGTGCCATATGTCCTACTCGCCTGCCTTGACGACCATAGAGGCGAAGTCAGCAGCCTTGAGCGAAGCGCCGCCCACGAGGGCGCCGTCAACGTCGGGCTTGGCGACGAGCTCGGCAATGTTGCCGGGCTTGGCAGAGCCACCATAGAGAACGCGGATGCCGTTAGCGAGCTCCTCGCCGAACATCTCCTTGAGGGTCTCACGGATAGCACCGCAGACCTCCTGAGCGTCCTCGGCGGTAGCGGTCTTGCCGGTGCCGATGGCCCAGATGGGCTCGTAGGCGACGACGACCTGCTTGGGGCAGGTGATCTCAAGACCAGCAAGGCCAGCCTTGACCTGGTTCACGACGTGCTCGACATAGGTGCCAGCCTCGCGGACCTCGAGGGACTCGCCGCAGCAGAAGACGGGAACAAGGCCGGCGGCAACGAGAGCCTTAGCCTTCTTGTTCTGGTCCTCGTCGGTCTCGTGGAAGTAGTCGCGACGCTCGGAGTGACCGATGATGCAGTAGGTGCAGCCAGCGGACTTGAGCATGTCGCAAGAGGACTCACCGGTGAAGGCACCCTTGGCCTCCCAGTACACGTTCTGTGCACCGAGGGCGATGGGGGCAGCCTGAATGCGGTCATGAACCGTGGTGATGTCGATGGTCGGAGGGCAGACGAGCACCTCGACGCCAGCCGGAACCTCAGGCAGAGCCTGGGCCAGCTCGTCGGCGAGCTTCGCAGCCTCGGCGACGTCGTTGTTCATCTTCCAGTTACCAGCGATAAGAAGGGTGCGATTAGGCATCGAGAAGCGCCTCCACTCCGGGCAGGGCCTTACCCTCGACGAGCTCCATGGAAGCGCCACCGCCGGTGG
>CABRWN010000080.1 GCA_902474645.1 uncultured Collinsella sp. | reverse complement strand
GCGCCCTCAACATCGAGGCCCGCATCGTGCATGGCCTCGTCCGACGCCGCCATCGCAAACTGAACACAGGGGTCGAGATGCTTGGCGTCATGCTTGCCAAAGTACTCGTTGCCGTCAAACCCCTTGACCTCGGCCGCCACCTTGACGGCAAATGCATCGGTATCGAAGTGCGTGATCGGACCGATGCCGCACGTTCCGGCACACATGGCCGCCCAGGTGGCAAGCGCGGTGTTGCCGAGCGGCGACACGGCACCGATACCGGTGATTGCAACTCTCTGTTCCATCATGGTCTCCTCATCCAAGCCGCTTACCCGACTTGCTTTCTACATCGCCATTCCGCCGTCGACGCGTATGACTTCGCCCGTAATGTAGGCAGCCGCATCGCTCGCTAAAAAGCGCACCACACCGGCCACCTCCTCGGGCTGCGCCATACGCTTAAGGGGAATCTGGTCCTCGGTTGCCGCACGCACCTTCTCCGAGAGCTTTGCCGTCATATCCGTCTCGACAAACCCGGGGGCGACCGCGTTCACTCGTACACCGCGGGGCGCAAGCTCGCGCGCTACCGCCTTGGTCAGGCCAATCACTCCCGCCTTGGAGGCAGCGTAGTTGGCCTGCCCGGCATTGCCCATCAGGCCCACAACCGAGCTCATGTTGATGACGCAACCACCGCGCTGGCGCATAAAGGTCTTGGTGAGCGCGCGCGTCGTATTAAACGTTCCTTTAAGATTGACATCGAGCACGCGATCGAAGATATCGTCGCCCATGCGCATAAGCAGACCGTCGCGGGTGATGCCGGCATTGTTGACGAGCGCCCAAATGGAGCCAAAGTCGTTGAGGACCGTCTCCATACATGCGTTGACGGCAGCGGGGTCGGCCACATCGCATTGATACGCGCGAGCTGTGGCACCAGCGGCCTCGCAGGCTTCGCACGTCTCGCGCGCCGCATCGACGCCACCGGCATAGACGACGGCGATATCGTAGCCGTCCTCCGCCAGACCGACAGCGCAGGCGCGGCCGATACCCCGCGAGCCGCCCGTGACCAGTGCCACGCGACGTGAGTCGTTGCGCTCGAGCGCGCCGTTGTTCAAGTTGCCCATGTCATTCCTTTCGGGTTACAGCCCTGTGGACTATGCGAGCTCGTCGGCAATAGCTGCGACCTGCTCGGCCGTTTCGCACGAATACACGCGAACATCGCTCAGCGTACGCTTGACCAGGCCCGACAGCGTTTTGCCAGGGCCGACCTCAATAAACGTGTCGATGCCCTGATCCTGCAGAGTATGCAGCGTGTCGACCCAGCGCACGGCATGGCTCACCTGGTTGGCCAAGACATCCGATGCTGCTCGCGGATCCGCCGGATAGGGCGCCGCCGTCATGTTTGCCATGACCGGAATCAGCAGCGGAGACGGTGCGTGGCCGGCTTGGATATACGTCGCCAGCCCCTCAGTCGCCTCTGCCATATAGGGGCTATGAAATGCACCCGACACCGCGACCTTCATGGCCCGGCCACCAGCCTCTTTTACCAAGACGTCGAGGGTCTGCAACGCATCGGGCGCTCCGGCAACAACCGTCTGCTGCGGGCTGTTGTAGTTGACCGGCCAGCAGTCCTCGCCCGCCTGCGCAGCCAGGTTCTCGACTTGTGCCGCATCAAGCTTGATGACGGCGCGCATGCCGCCCGGATGGCGCTCCGCAGCCATCAGCGCTGCGCGCTCGCACACGAGTTCAAAGCCCGCTCGCGTATCGAACGCCCCCGCAAAGGTGAGCGCGGCGACCTCGCCCAGCGAAAATCCCGCACAGGCGGCAGGTACCACCCCGCGCTCGCGCAGGGCAACGGCAACAGCCAAGTCGTGCACGAACACGCATGGCTGCGTGTTCTCGGTCTGCGAGAGTTCCTCCTTGGAGGCGCTCCGGCACTGCTCGCTGGTCCCCGGGCGCACCTCGTCGGCGATTGCGAACACCTCGGCGGCCGCCGGCGATGCTTCGATGAGGTCGACGCCCATCACGGGATGCTGGGCGCCCTGGCCGGCAAACAGAAACGCTACGCTACCCATGCGCACGCACCCTTCAGGACGCGCTCGGCACCATCGACCAAGTCGTCGACGATTTCGCACGCACTCTGGCGCTCGTTGACCATGCCGGCAATCTGTCCGCACAAATACGAACCCTCTTCGTAATTACCGTCCTTTGCGGCCTTGCGAAGAGCACCCGTGCCCATGGCCCCAAGCTCCTCGGGACTTGCACCCGCCGCCTCACTTTTAGCGTAGGCATTGGTGAAGGGGCTCTTGAGCGCACGCACCGGATGTCCCGTCGAACGGCCAGTCGCGCGCGTCGAGGTGTCTCCCGCCTTGAGCACCAGCTCTTTGTACTGCTCAGAAACAGTGCATTCGTTTGCAACGAGAAAGCGTGTACCCACCTGAACGCCGGCGGCACCGAGCATAAAGGCCGCTGCCACGCCGCGACCATCGGCGATGCCCCCAGCCGCAACCACGGGAATATCGACCGCATCGACAACCTGCGGCACCAGCGCCATCGTCGAGGTCTCGCCAATATGTCCACCCGATTCGGTGCCTTCGGCAACCACGGCGGTGGCCCCGCGACGTGCCACGAGACGCGCCAGCGCCACCGAAGCCACGACGGGGATGACCTTAATGCCCGCATCGTTCCAAGCCTTCATGTACTTGGTGGGATTGCCGGCACCCGTCACGACGACCGGCACTTGTTCATCGATCACAACCTGTGCGACCTCGTCGACAAACGGGCTCATGAGCATAACGTTGACGCCAAAGGGCTTATCCGTCTTGGCGCGCAGCTCGTGAATCTGATCGCGCAGCCAGTTGGCGTCGGCATTCATGGCCGCGATAATGCCTAAGCCGCCTGCCTCGGACACGGCAGATGCCAGCGAGGCGTCGGCAATCCAGGCCATGCCACCCTGGAACACGGGCTTTTCGATGCCGAGCAGCTCGCAGAGAGGAGTCTTGAGCATCTCTACTTCTCCAATGCCGCCTCAACCGTATCGGCGAACTCGCCGACTGTCTTGGGGTTCTCCTCGGTATCGAGCTGGATACCAAACTCGTCCTCGACGGCGACGAGGATCTCGACGGTGCCCAGGCTGTCGAGGCCAATCTCCTCGAGCGTGGACTCGGGCTTCATTTCGACGTCGTCAAGGCCAGCGGTCTCGCGGATAACGTCGCAAACGCGCTCGAAGGTCTTCTGATCTGCCATGGTAGTTCTCCTTTGTTTGTGCCCTAGGGGCGTTTTTATTTCCTATGTGCGACTACTTCCAACGAAGCAGATAGCCACCTATATCCAGGCCGGCGCCAAATCCAACGAGGGCGATAGTGTCGCCCGCATTCAGTGCGTCGGTGCGTGCCAGCCGGTCAAGCGCAAAGGGAATGCAAGCGCTCGAAATATTGCCGGTCTCGCGCAGCGTTCGAACCACACGCTCGTCTGGCACGCCGAGGCGCTTGACCGCCTGACTCAGGATTCGTTCGTTAGCCTGATGGAATACAAAATGATCGATATCTTCGACCGAAATGCCCGCATCGCTCGCAAGCTTATGGACCGTGTCGCAGATGGCGTTGACGCCAAACTTGAAGACGCGACGGCCGTTCATGGAAAGCACGCTTTCGCTATCCGCGGAGGCCTTAAACGGCGAGGTTCCGACCAGACCGGGAACGCGCAACGTCTCGACGTCGGGCGCCGTCGAAAGCTCAACGGCAAGAGGGTTGTCTCCCCCAGCCTCCATCACAGCGGCGCCAGCCCCATCGCCAAAGAGCACGCAGGTGGCGCGGTCGGTCCAATCAAGCGCGCGCGTCATCTGCTCGGCAGCAACGACAAGCACATGCTTGGCTCGTCCTCGGGCGATATAGCCCTCGGCGACATCGAGCGCAAATACGAAGCCGGCGCAGGCCGCCGAGACATCGAAGGCAGGGCACGTCGCGCCTAGTCGCTCAGCAACGGCACACGCCTCAGCGGGAACAAGGTGGTCGCCCGTCGTCGTCGAGCAGACAATCAGATCCAGCTGGCTCGCGTCGATTCCGGACACCTGGAGTGCCCGCTCGCTCGCCGCTACGGCAAGATCGTCAAGTGACTCGGTGGTGCAGACGTGGCGGCTCTTGATACCGGTGCGGGTAAAAATCCACTCATCCGAGGTATCGAGGAACTCGGACAGCTCGTCATTGGAAACACTGCGCTTAGGAAGCGCCGAGCCTGTTCCAAGAATCGTGAAACCCATCACTAACCTCCTTTGAGTTGTTGACGTGTTTACATCGACCAAGAGAGGATAGCGCATTTCAGTCGTTGTTGACGTGTTAACATTAAATTGTCCAAATGCGACAAAGGCTTCACATTGTGTCTGTCTCTCGAAACCATTGCGTTATTCACTTATTCATTAAGGAGGTAGCAGCCGTTATGGATGCCAAATTAACGATAGTCGACGTAACCGGATCGACCAACGATGACCTGCTCGAAGCAGGAAAACAGGGTGCGCCGCACGGCACAGGACTTGCCGCCCGGGCTCAGACAGCAGGACGCGGCCGGCGCGGCCACACGTGGGATTCAACCGCTGGCAACCTATTGCTTTCGATTGTCCTGCGTCCATGCGTTAATCCTGCAAAGTACTCTGGTCTTGCCGCCGTCAGCGGCCTAGCGGTGCTCGAGGCGCTCGAGGCGCAAGGTCTTGCTAACGAGATCGGCCTCAAATGGCCCAACGATCTGGTCGCGCGAGGACGCAAGCTCGGCGGCATTCTGGTCGAGGCCGCACGCGATAACGAAGGCAACCCCTTTGCGGTCTGTGGCATCGGCGTCAACGTGAACTATGTGCCCGCGGAGGTTCCCGATGGCGGCCTGCCGGCAATCGGCCTGTCAGACCTCAACGAGAACGTTCCCGCCGTCGATGTATTACTCAAGGAGGTCTATCACACCGTCGTTAACGCTGCGGACGCATGGGCAGATCTGCTCAACGCCATGGAAGAAAACGCTGGACCGCTCGCGCCCGTCCACGACGAATATGTCGCACACCTCAATTGGATTGGGGAGCACGTTATCGCCCGCTCCCCCGCAGGAGACGAACTGGCGCGAGGCATCTTTAAAACCGTCGATGCCTTTGGTCGCGCGTGTATCGAAACGGAAAACAGCTTGCAAGCCTTTCATTTTGAGGAGGCATCGCTGCGCCCCTTGAGCGAATAGGATGCCGCAGCCACCTACTCGACAGCATTACCCAGCAGTCCAAACCATCATGCAAAACAAAAGAGCCCCGCTACCAAGATGGCAGCGGGGCTCTGTAAGCTATGAGCAATATCGCTTAGAGCTTGATGTCGATGTCGACGCCAGCGGGGAGGTCGAGACGCATGAGCGAATCAACGGTGCCCGAGGTGGGGTCGAGGATGTCGATGAGGCGCTTGTGGGTGCGCATCTCGAACTGCTCACGGGAGTCCTTGTTCACGTGCGGCGAGCGGATAACCGTGTATAGGTTGCGCTCGGTGGGCAGGGGGACAGGACCGGAAACGCGAGCGCCGGTCTTCTGAGCGGTCTCAACGATGAGCTTCGCGGACTGATCGACGACCTCGTGATCATAGCCCTTGAGGCGAATGCGGATCTTCTGGGTAGCCAACTTAAACCTCCAAAGAGTGCGAGAGATGTTCTCGCGGATTACGTAACAGGGAGCTCGAACTTAGGCGTTCTTGCTCATGACCTCGTCCACGATGGACTTGGGCGCGGGCTCATAAGAGTCGAACTGCATCGTGTAGGATGCACGGCCCTGGGTCTGGGAGCGAAGGTCGGTAGCGTAACCGAACATCTCGCCCAGCGGCACCTTGGCACGGATGAGCTTGCTGTTCTTGCGATCCTCCATGCCCTCGATCTTGCCGCGGCGACCGGAGAGGTTGCCCATAACGTCGCCCATGTACTGCTCGGGGGTCTCGACCTCGACAGCCATGATCGGCTCGAGCAGCTGCGGATCGGACTTCTTGAGGGCGTCCTTGATAGCCATGGAACCGGCGATCTTGAAGGCGGCCTCGGAGGAGTCGACCTCGTGGTAAGAACCGTCGAACAGGGTGACCTTAACGTCGAGGACCGGGAAGCCGGCGATAACACCGGTGTTCAGGGCCTCCTGGATGCCCTTGTCGATGGACGGGATGTACTCCTTGGGCACGACGCCGCCGACGATAGCGTTGACGAACTCGTAGCCGAAGCCCTCCTCCATCTTCTCGAGCTTGATGACGGCGTGGCCATACTGACCGCGACCACCGGACTGACGGACGAACTTGCCCTCAGCCTTCTCGACGTCGTGACCAGCGGTCTCGCGGTAGGCAACCTGGGGCTTACCAACGTTAGCGTCAACCTTGAACTCGCGGAGCAGACGGTCGACGATGATCTCGAGGTGCAGCTCGCCCATGCCGGCGATGATGGTCTGACCGGTCTCGTGGTTGGTGGACACCTGGAAGGTCGGGTCCTCCTCGGCGAGCTTGGTCAGAGCCAGGGACATCTTGTCCTGCTCGGCCTTGGTCTTGGGCTCGATGGCAACGTCGATAACGGGCTTAGCGAACTCGATCTTCTCGAGGACGATCTCCTTGCCCTCTTCGCACAGGGTGTCACCGGTGGTGGAGTTCTTGAAGCCGACGCAAGCGACGATGTCGCCGGCGGCAGCGTCGTCACGGTCGATACGCTCGGCGGCGTTCATCTCGAGGATGCGGCCGAGGCGCTCACGCTGACCGTTGGAAGCGTTGATCACGTAGGAGCCGGACTCGGCACGACCGGAGTAAACGCGGACGTAGGTGAGCTTACCGACGAACGGGTCGGTCATGATCTTAAAGACCAGGCCAGAGAAGGGCTCGTCGAAGGAAGGATGACGCTCGATCTCCTCGCCGGTGTCCGGATCGGTACCGGTGACGGCCTCAACGTCGAGCGGGCTGGGCAGGTAGTCGACGACAGCGTCGAGCAGCTCCTGGACGCCCTTGTTCTTGTAGGCGGAGCCCACGAAGACGAGGTTGAGCTCGTTGGCCAGAACGCCCTTGCGCAGAGCAGCCTTGAGCTCCTCGACGGTGAAGTCCTCCTCCATGAGGATCTTCTCCATGAGCTCGTCGTCAAAGCTGGCAGCAGCGTCGAGGAGCTCCTCGCGCTTGGTGGCAGCGATGTCAGCGAACTCAGCCGGGATCTCGTCCATCGGCTCGGGGTAGGTCATGCCCTTGTCGTCGGCCTTGAAGTCCCAAGCAGTCATGGTGACCAGGTCGATGACGCCCCAGAAGTTGTCCTCGGCGCCCATCGGGACCTGAGCGGCCACGGCGTTGGCGTCGAGACGATCCTTCATGGTCTCGATAGCGTTGAAGAAGTCAGCGCCCACGCGGTCATACTTGTTGATGAAGGCGATGCGGGGGACGTTGAAGGTAGAAGCCTGACGCCAAACGGTCTCAGACTGGGGCTGAACGCCGGCAACGGCGTCGAAGACGGCGACAGCGCCATCGAGGACGCGCAGGCAGCGCTCGACCTCGGCGGTGAAGTCAACGTGGCCCGGGGTGTCGATGATCTGGATGCGGTAGTCGGTACCGTCCTTCTTCCAGAAGCACGTGGTAGCAGCGGAGGTAATGGTTACGCCGCGCTCCTGCTCCTGAACCATCCAGTCCATGGTGGCAGCGCCCTCATGGACCTCACCGATCTTGTGGGTCTTACCGGTGTAGTAAAGAATACGCTCGGTCGTGGTGGTCTTACCGGCATCGATGTGAGCCATGATGCCGATGTTACGGGTATCGGAAAGCTTGTACTTAGGCTTAGCCATGTTAGTTCCTTACCTTAACTTACCAACGATAGTGAGAGAACGCGCGGTTGGCCTCGGCCATCTTGAAGACGTCCTCACGCTTCTTGACGGAAGCGCCCAGGCCGTTGGAAGCGTCGAGGATCTCGTTGGCGAGACGCTCGGCCATGGTCTTCTCCTTGCGAGCGCGGGAGAAGTTGACGATCCAGCGGATGCCCAGAGCAGTGGAACGACGGGAGTTGACCTCCATCGGGACCTGATAGGTAGCGCCACCGACACGCTTGGGCTTGACCTCGAGCGTGGGCTTGACGTTGTCCATAGCCTTCTTGAAGGTAGCGAGAGCGTCGCCACCCTCGGACTTCTCGGCAACGATCTCGAAAGCGGTGTAAACGATGCGCTCAGCGGTGGCCTTCTTGCCGTCAAGAAGGACCTTGTTGATGAGCTGAGTCACCAGGCGGTTGTTGTAAACGGCGTCAGGCTGAACCTCACGACGATTAGCTGCTGCACGACGCGGCATGTGAAATCTCCTTAAGTGTCTACCGTGCGGCGCTTAGGCGGCACACGGCGAAAGTATCAAAACGTTATCTGGCTTATTTGGCCTTGGGGCGCTTAGCACCGTACTTGGAACGGGCCTGCATACGGTTCTGGACCGGAGCAGCGTCGTAGGCGCCACGGATGACGTGATAACGGACACCAGGGAGGTCACGGACACGACCGCCGCGGACGAGCACGATGGAGTGCTCCTGCAGGTTGTGGCCCTCACCCGGGATGTAAGCAGTAACTTCGATGCCGTTGACAAGGCGAACACGGGCAACCTTACGAAGAGCCGAGTTCGGCTTCTTGGGGCTCGTGGTGAAGACGCGGGTGCACACGCCGCGCTTCTGGGAGTTGTGCTGCAGGGCAGCGTTCTTGGACTTCTTGGGCACGGAACGACGGCCCTGGCGAACCAGCTGGTTAATAGTAGGCAAAGCGTACTCCTTCTCGAATGATTCCAGCTTTCTGTAAAGTGCAACGGCTTGAATCGAGGGGTCAGCATCCCCCTACGAAACACGCAGTTCGATAGGATACGTGCCGTTAGC
Source organism: uncultured Collinsella sp. (assembly GCA_902474645.1). GTDB lineage: Bacteria > Actinomycetota > Coriobacteriia > Coriobacteriales > Coriobacteriaceae > Collinsella. The sequence continues at coordinate 177 of CABRWN010000080.1, read as the reverse complement.
TGTGTCGTCAACAGACCACGCCGCCGGGCGTATCCCAAAATTGGCACATTTCCGCAAAGCCTACACAAAAGGAATCCCCTTCTGTGCGCGGGGGCGGATTCCCGGTCCGGGCGGCCCGCTGTTTAAGTTTGCTGCTCTACAGTCCTGCGCAAGACGGAAAGCACATTAAGTGCTTTC
>CABRWN010000079.1 GCA_902474645.1 uncultured Collinsella sp. | reverse complement strand
TCGACACCCGCTTTAGGAGAGCGGTGCTCTATCCCCTGAGCTACGGAGGCATGTTGTACTAGTGTAGCAGATTTACTGCATAGCCATACGTCACATGACTAGACTTCGAAGTTGCGGTGGATTAGTTCCTGTCCGAAGCATCTAGAGCCGTATTTAGGAACTATTTCACCGCAACTTATGAGGAGCTAGTTACCTTTGTGGAAGAGGTTTTTGATAACGGAGGGGATGCTCTTGGCGCCCTTGGCCGTCACATCGATAAAGTCGGGCGAACGCACAAGCTTATCCTCGTCGACGTACTTGCGGACAGCACGAAGCGTCTCTTTGTCGTCGCGCGTCGAAAACGTAAAGTGACCGTTGTCCTTGGTGAAGATGGCAAAACGCGTGATCTTCTTGGTGCCGCGTAAAACCTCGGCGGCAATATAGTCGACCTCATCCCACGGGATTTGAATATAGTCCTCGGGATTGCGCTCGTTGTAATACTCGAACGCCTTATTGCCCACCATCACGTTGCCGTGGCTGGTAAGCCCCATCAGGCAGGTTGCCGGCGTTGCCAGATCGACCGTGCTGTTCTGAGATTGCGCCATGCGCGCCTCGCCCTCCAAATAAAACAATCGGACCGCATCCAGTGTACCCACCGGGTGCGGTCCGTTTCAATGGCTCAAAAGCCCTTGCCTAGCAATTCTCGGTCTTAAGCCGAAACGTGCTTACATGAAGCCGCAGACGCGACCGATGATGCCGATGGCGAAGAGAGCCAGGATGATGACGATCGGGCTGACCTTCTTCTTGAGGAGCTTGCAGACCAGCAGGGTCAGGCACACGGCGGCAAGGCCAGGGATGAGCTGATCGAGGTTGGCCTGAAGCGTGGTGACCTTCACCTGATCAAGGGCGTTAGCACCGATGGAGTTATACATCGTCAGTGCTTCCTTGACACCCTCAGAACCGGAGGGCAGGTTAGCCCAGTCGATAAAGGCGCCAGCAGACTGCGTGACCTTGGAGACGACCGGGGTGAAGGAGATGGACACCCAGCGCTCGACCAGGGCGCCGATGATGAACATACCCAGGATGGAAGCACCCTCGGTGACCTTGCCCATCAGACCGCCGGAGAGGTCCTTGGCGATGGAGGAGCCGACCTTGTAGCCAAACTCCTGCGTGTACCACAGGAAGGCGTAACGGATGATGTTCCACGCGAAGAAGAACAGCAACGGACCGGCGATGCTGCCGGACAGGGCCAGGGAAGCGCCCAGAGCGCCCAGAATCGGGCGAAGGGTGAACCAGAAGGCGGGGTCGCCGACGCCGGCGAGCGGGCCCATCATACCGACCTTGACGCCCTGAATGGCGACGTCGTCAATCGGGGCACCGTTGGCGCGCTCCTCCTCGAGAGCGAGGGTAACGCCAATGACGGGGGCGGAAACATAGGGGTGGGTGTTATAGAACTCCAGGTGGCGCTTAAGAGCGGCAATCTGGTCATCCTTGCTGGTGTAGAGCTTCTTGATCGCAGGGATCATTGCGAAGCACCAGCCGCCGTTCTGCATACGCTCGTAGTTCCACGAGCCCTGAAGGAACTGATGACGGAAGCAAACCTTCTTGCGGTCAGCCTTGGTGAGCTGAATCTTGTTCTCTGCCATATGTATCACTCCCCTCCTACTCGTAATCGTTCAGAATGTCGCCGAGCGGGTCACCGGAGCCGCCGCCCATGCCGCCACCCTGCTTGGCCAGATCCTTAAGGCCAAGGTAGATGAGGGCAAGGGAGATGCCGATGAGGCCAAGGGCGATCAGCGTGAGCTGAGGGATGGCAGCAAGGACAAAGCCGAGGATGAAGAACGGCCAGGTCTCCTTGGTGGCCATCATGTTGATGACCATGGCGTAACCGACGGAAGCGACCATGCCGCCGCCGACAGCCATGCCGCCGGACAGCCAGTCGGGCATAGCGTTAAGCGCGTTGGTAACGGCCTCGGCCGGGATGATGCACAGAAGTACTGCCGGGATGGCGATACGAAGGCCCTGCATGAGGATGGCAGCGTACTGCCAGCGCTCGATGCCGGAGAAGTCGCCCTTCTCGGCGCAACCGTCCATGGCGTGAGCGATAGCGGTAGCCAGGGTACGGCAGATCATGGTCAGGAACAGACCAGCGACCGACAGCGGGACGGCGACGGCGATGGCGGCGGTAACGGCCTTGGCCGAATCGGTGGCGCCGCCGTTGAGGGCGAGCACCATGATGATCGAAGAAGCGACCGAAGCCAGAGCGGCATCAGGCGCGACGGCGGCGCCGACGTTAGCCCAGCCAAGGGCCATCATCTGGAGCGAACCGCCCAGGAGGATGCCCTCCTGAAGGTGACCGGTTACGAGACCGATAAGCGTGCATGCCACGAGCGGCTGATGGAACTGGAACTCATCCAGAATGCCTTCCATACCGGCAAGCAACGCGACAATCGCAACAAGCAGAATAGTGATTGCAGACATGTATCGGACCCTCCTTTACTATGCTTGAGCGGCCAGTTCGGCCTTAGCTTTCTTCAACATGGCGTCGAGATCCTCGGAGGAATCCGAAGGAACCTTGCGGACCTCGAACTTGACGCCCTTGGCCTTGAGGGCCTCGAGAGTCTTAACGTCATCATCGCCCATAGCGACGGCGTTGGTGACGACGACCTTGCCCTTGGAGTGAGCCATGGAACCGATGTTGACTTCCTTGATGTCGACGCCGGCCTCGATGGCCCTGAGCAGATCCTGCGGGTTCTCGAAGAGCAGCATGGCCTTGGTGTCACCAAAGCGCGTGTCCTTGACGACCTCGGCCATCTTCTTGATGGGCACGACGTTGGCATGGACTCCCGGAGGGGCAGCCTGCTCGATCATGGTCTTGCGGAGCTCGTCGTGAGCAACGCCGTCGGAAACCACGATGATGCGGTTGGGGTTGATCTGCTTGGTCCACGTGGTGGCCACCTGACCATGAAGCAGACGGGTGTCGATACGGACGTGGGCGATCTTGATGTGCCCATCGCCGATGACCGTTCCCGGAGGGATGGCGCCTGCAGGAGCAGCGGCGGCCGCAGCCGGCTTCTTCTCCTCGGGCTCCAGAGACTCGGGCTTGACACGCACGCCAGCCTTAGCCTCAGTCACGAGATGTTTTGCGATCGCATGTGCAGTGTTCTTTGCGTCAAAGCGCTGCGAATATGCCTCGATGAGCATAGGCAGGTTGACACCGGTGACGATAGCCCAGGAATCGTGGCCCTCGATGAGTCCGCTGATCTGGTTGAACGGCGTGCCGCCCCACAGATCAACGAGGAAGAGCACCTGCTCCTGGTCCTCGAAGGAAGCGACTGCTTCCTCGACCTTGGCACGGAAGTCGTCGGGGCCCATGCTCGGCTCGAGCGAGACCACGGCAACAGACGGCTGATCGCCAAAGACCATCGAGCCCGTCTGCTTGATTCCAGCTGCCAAGTCCCCGTGGCTAGCAAGAACAATACTTACCATCACATAACCTCCTTTTTGTCTACGTATTTCCTACACGACATGAAAGGAGTATACCTGTTTGGATTGTGGAATTATAGCTAAATTCGCAAATGGTTGGTTTATTTGTTTAAACGTCTAAGTTTGTTACAAATTGATTACGTTGCCGGTTTACAGCTTATTGCCTGCTAAAACGTGATTTGCTGATTGCTTTCAAAGACATATAAAGGTGCACTGTTCGTTAAGACCTCTTTTAGGTGGATTCCGATGCGTCTGCGTGCCACCATTTTGTTTAAACAGACATGACTTGACTAACCGAAGTAAATATGTTTAGAACTCTAGCCCATGTAGTCATTGGATGTTAGGCGATGTGGAGTGGGTTGGCGGCGTCGACGGCATCGGGGGCGTCGGAGAGGCCGTCAGGAGCAGCGTCTGCCGGGTCCTCGTCGGGGGTCTCGATCTGTTTGATCATTACCTCTTGACCCTGCAGCAAATAGGTCTCGCCGCTACCGCACTGGGGACAGGTCTTGCCGTGCTCGACCGTCGCGTAGTCGCAGCCGCACGCCTCGCAATGTGTCACGGCCTCGACGGGCTCCACGATAAGCTCCGAGCCCTCGGTGATAGGCTTTTTATCTGCTGCCCAGCGCCAAGCGTCGAGCAGCAAGTCGGGAACGACGCCCGAGACCTCGCCCAGTAGCAACGTCACGCTCGAAACGCGACGCACGCCATGAGCGCGCGCCACATTCTCGACATCGCGAATGATGTGATAGACGATTCCGAGCTCGTGCACTTTTTCCTCCGCCGTTCCCGTTATGACTACTTACTTGCGACCGAACTTAATCTTGATGGCGCGCTTTAGAGCGTACTTGCCGAGGCTTGGGAGCTTTTGCTCGTATTTGACCATCGTGGAGCACTCGGGACGGTCGCGATCCAGATGGATGGCGTCGAACGCGCACTTGGTGGTGCACAGGCCGCAGCCGATGCACTTGTTGGGGTCGACGATCGAGGCGCCGCAGCCCAGGCAGCGGGCAGTCTCGGCGCGCACCTGTTCCTCGGTAAAGGTCTCGACGTACTCGCTAAACGGCGCGGCCTTCTCGCGCTCGCGGTCCACGTGGGCAACCTCGCGGCTCGCGTTATCGTAGCTCTCGAGCACAACGTCGTCGCGGTCGAGCGCAGTGTAGCGGCGCTGATTGCGGCCGATGGTGAGCGTGGAGCCCGGCTGCACAAAGCGATGGATGGACACCGCAGCCTCGTGACCGGCGGCGATAGCGTCGATGGCAAAGCTGGGGCCAGTGTAGACGTCACCACCCACAAAGATGTCGGGTTCGGCGGTCTGGTAAGTCTGGGGATCGGCAAGGGCGCCCTGGCCGCGGCCGAGCTCCACCTTGGAGCCAGCTAGCAGGTCGCCCCACACAATGGACTGGCCAATCGACATGACGACACGGTCGGCATCGACACGGCGCAGATCGCTCTCGTCGTACTCGGGCGCAAAACGGCCCTCGTCGTCAAAGACACGCGTGCAGCGCTTGAAGGTGATACCGCACACACGACCGGCCTCGTCCAGGTGAACCTCCTTGGGGCCCCAGCCGCAGCTGATGTGGGCGCCGTCCTCAACGGCCTCGCGACGCTCCTCCTCTCTGGCAGGCATCTGGGCCTCGCTCTCCAGGCAGAACATCTCAACGTGCTCGGAACCCAGACGGCAGGCGTTGCGCGCGACGTCGATAGCCACGTTGCCGCCGCCCACCACGATAGTGCGGCCGGGCAGCGCATCAATCTTGCCGCTGTTGACCTCGCGAAGGAAGTCGACGGCCACGGTCACGTCCTCGGCACCCTCGCCCGGAATGCCGGCAAGGCGGCCGCCCTGGCAGCCAATGGCAACGTAGAAGGCCTTGAAGCCCTGCGCGCGCAGCTCGTCGAGCGTCACGTCTCGACCGACTTCCACGCCATAGCGGAACTCGGCACCCATCAGGCGAATGACCTCGACCTCGGCCTCAATGACGTCCTTCTGCAGCTTAAAGCTGGGAATGCCGTAGGTGAGCATGCCGCCCGGGCGCTCGTTCTTCTCGAACACGACGGGCTTGTAGCCCTTCTCGGCCAGATAGAAGGCGCAGGACAGACCGGCCGGACCGGCACCGATGATGGCGATCTTCTGGTCGAAGCCGCCGGCACGCGTCGGAGTCACCACAGGTGGGACATAGCGAGTCGCGGCATCCAGATCGCGCTGGGCGATGAATTTCTTGACCTCGTCGATGGCCACGGCGGCGTCCACACGGCCGCGGGTGCAGGCATCCTCACAGCGGCGGTTGCACACACGGCCGCAGATAGCAGGCAGCGGGTTCTCGCGCTTAATGAGTGCTAGGGCCTCGTCATAGCGACCCTGAGCCGCGAGCTTCAAATAGCCCTGAACGGCAACATGCGCGGGGCAGGCCGTCTTGCAGGGAGCGGTGCCGGACTCATGCGTCTCGATGCGGTTGTCGTTGCGGTAGTTGGGCGACCACTTGGTGTGGTCCCACTTGGTGGCATCGGGCAGCTCCTGGCGCGGATATTCGGGCACCCGTCCGCCCGCCTTTTTGCTGCAGAGCTTCTGGCCCAGCTTGGCGGCGCCGGCCGGACACACCTCAACGCAGCGACCGCAGGCCACGCACTTGTCCTTCTCGACCTTGGCGACATAGGCTGAGCGCGACAGGTTGGGCGTGTTGAACAGCTGCGAGGTGCGCAGGGCGTAGCACACGTTGACGTTGCAGTTGCAGATGGCGAAGATCTTGTTCTCGCCGTCGATATTGGTGATCTGGTGCACAAAGCCGTTGTCCTCGGCCTGGCGCAAGATGTCGTAAACCTCGTCGCGCGTCACGTAATGGCCGCGATCGGTCTCGACCACGTAGTCGGCCATATCGCCCACGGCGATGCACCAATCGGCCGGGTCGTCGGCGCAGCCCTCACCCATCACGCGACGGCTCGCGCGGCAACTGCAGGTGCTAGCGGCATATTTGCCATCATATTTGTCGAGCCAATGCTCGATATGCTCGATCGGCACCGACGTGCTCGCGGCATCGATAGCCTTCTCGACCGGAATGACATGCATGCCGATGCCGGCACCACCGGGCGGCACCATCGGAGTGGCCTTGGACAGCGGTCCCTTGGACGCCTGCTCAAAGAACTTGGCATAGACCGGGTGCTCCTCGAGCTGGCTCACGCGCATGTTGAGGAACTCGGCGGAACCCGGCACCAGCATGGGCAGCACCCACTGCTTGGCGCGCTCGGGGTTTTCCCAGTTGTACTCAAGCAGACCCGTGTAGCTCATGTCGTCGAGCATCTTCTCGATATCGGCTTCGGACATGCCGGTGAGCTTGACCATCTCGGGCAGCGTATAGGAGCGGCGCATCTTCATCTTGCAGAGCACTTCGGCCTGCTCGTCGGTTGCAGCCTCGGCAAACGACCAGTACTCGTAGCCCAGCAGCTCATCGCGATGCAGCAGACGGTTGGTGCAGTGCTCGCACAGCTTGACGATGGCCTCGCGCGGATGCTCCGGCAGCGGCGGCACGAACTCCGAACCGATGTCGGGCTCGGTGTAGCTAATCCCCGGTCCGTTGAGAATCATGGTTGTCCCTTCTCTTGCCACAGCCCGGCGAGACCGCGGCGCCCCTCTTTTTTTGCAGGCCAGGCATGCCCCCATGCCGTTCACCCGCCATTGTTGACATTGTGTCAAAAATAGTATTGACGAACCGTCAACAATATTCAAGACTGTTAGGCGAACGGTCAGGCAAAAGAGGATGAAAGGCGGAAAAACATGGGCAACAACACAGCAGGTACCTCTGTGGTCGATGCCGTCCCCGCATCCGATAGCGCGGCAAAGCGCCTGACGGGCGACGAACGCCGTCGCGAGATCCTCGATGCCGTGCGCACCGTAAGCTCCGAGCTGGGCGTGTCCCACCTATCGGTATCGGCCGTGACCAAGCGAGCCGGCTGCACGCGTTCATTGTTCTACCACTACTTCGCCGACATGGACGCCGCCGTCACCGCCGTCATGGACGAGGCAATCGACGGTTTTATCTCCGAGCTCGAGCAGTGGAATGCCAACCGCACCGTCGGTGATATCGAGGGCGCGCTCGACACCGTCGCCCCGCTCTTTAAGCGCCTGGTCGCCAGCGGCCACGAACTGCCGCACACTCTGACCTCCAACAGCGGCGCGCTCTACGGCGGCTTTTTGCACAACGTGGTCCCGCGTGTGGCGCAGTATATCTGCGACACCACCGTGGTGGATTTTGTCGCCCACCACGAGCTGCGCATCGACCATGTCTACGAAACGTTCTACACCCTCATCATGGGTCTTTTGATGTATATCCGCACGCACCCCGATGTGCCCGACGAGACGGTCAAGGAAATCATCGCCTCGACGCTCCACATCGAGGGCTATACCGCCAAGTATCCGGAGCGCAAGCCCCAGAACTGACGACATTTGGCCAAACTGCCCGCGATCAGAAGAGGGGCCGCGGGCGTGTGAAAGGAGAGCAGCATGCTGTTCGATGTTTGGGGTAGCGATACCCTTATCCACTGGACCGGCTGGGCCATGGTCTTTATTGGCCTGATCGTGCTCAACGAGGTCGGCCGCCGCACCAAGCTGGGCGCGGCAATCATCTTTGGCGTGGCTCCGCTGGCCATGACCATCTACTGCGTCGCCATCGCCATCGGCGTCTCACAGGGCGCCGAGTGGGCGCTCACCAACCCCACCCATGTGTATCAGAACAGCTGGTTCCACTACGCCAAGGTATACGCGGCGCTGGCCGGTTGCTGGGGCTTCATTGCCATTAAGTACCAGTGGGGAAAGATCGGCAAGGCGCATTGGTTCCGCGCGTGGCCGTTTGTGATCGTCGCCATCAACATCATGATCGCCGTCGTGTCCGACTTCGAGAGCGCCTATCACTTCTTTGTCCTGGGCGAGTCCACCTGGGTCACCTCCGAAGGTGCTACGCAGCTGGCCGGCTGGAACAACGTGTTCAACGGCATCGCCGGTATCATCAACATCTTCTGCATGACCGGTTGGTGGAGCGTCTACGCCTCCGAGGACAAGACCGACATGCTGTGGCCCGACATGACCTGGGTCTACATCATCGCCTACGATATCTGGAACTTCTGCTACACCTACAACTGCCTGCCCACCCACTCCTGGTTCTGCGGCTTTGCGCTGCTGCTGGCGCCCACCGTCGCCGCCTTTATCTGGAACAAGGGCGGCTGGATCCAGAACCGCGCCTTTACGCTGGCTATTTGGTGCATGTTTGCCCAGGTGTTCCCGTACTTCCAGGAGGAGTCCATCTTTGTGACCCACTCCACGCTCGACCCCGGCGCCGCTACCGCGGTCTCAATCGCCGCACTGGTCGCCAACGTCGCCGCGATCATCTACATCGCCTACCGCGCCAAGAAGCTCGGCCGCAATCCCTACAAGCAGGATGTCTTTGAGGGCACCAGCGATTGGGAGAAGGCTACCGCTCGCCGCGCCAAGGTTGATTACGCGCACGCCGAGTAACATGCCCGGTGCAAACATCGCTTGAATGTGAAGCCGCCTGGCCGACTCCGCGCAATGCAACGTATTACATGCCCCCGGAAAGCGATTTGTCCGCTTTCCGGGGGCTTTTTGGAGGCTTCGGTAGTTTGTGTGACAAGGGGCT
>CABRWN010000078.1 GCA_902474645.1 uncultured Collinsella sp. | reverse complement strand
CTGGCATCTGCCGCCGCTCAGGCCGATTCCATCATCGCCGACGCTCAGCAGCAGGCCCTCACCATTGCCGGTGAGCAGGAGATCGTCCGCCTTGCGCAGCAGCAGGCCGACGACATCCGCGACCGTGCCCAGCAGTACGAGCGCGAGACGCGTTATGCTGCCGAGGACTACGCAGAGCAGGTCTTTACGCACCTGGAGGAGAACCTCAAGAGCCTGACTGGCACCGTTACCCGTTGCCGTCAGCAGCTCAACGAGGGTGCCGCCCAGCAGAATGGTCAGTGGTAATGGCTGAGTTCCCGAGCGTTACCGTCGATCTTTCCGAGCAGCTCGAGTTTCCTGGAGATTCGTATCCGCTGACCGGTAAGGTCGATGTCGCCACCTACATGGTGGGCGAGAAGGAGTACCAGCTTCAGGACGGCATCGACTACGACGTTGTCTTTACCAATGCCGGTACCGGTGTCTTGCTCACGGGCATGGTCCGCGCGCACGCCACCGGCGAGTGCGACCGTTGCCTGGAGCCCGCCTCGTTTGATATCGCCGGCGAGATCGAGGAGTTCTACCTCTTTGAGGAGCCTGAGGATCCCGAGGCTTACGAGGATGGCTACGAGCTCCTGGGCGAGGACCGCATCGTCGATCTGGGCGAGCCCATCAATGACGCGGTCGTCATGGACACGCCGTTTGTGGTGCTCTGCAAGCCCGATTGCCGCGGTCTGTGCCCCACTTGCGGCTGCAATCTCAACGTCGAGCAATGCGATTGCGCCGCCCAGGCAGAGACAGAATGGGCCGCTGCCACGGAAAATCCATTTGCAGCATTGAAGAATCTCAAGCTCGATGAGTAAAACTGTGGTAGTATCGCTACTTGCGCGTAATCGCCACACTGGATAGTTCATAAGGAAGGTCACTATGCCCGTACCTAAACAAAAGCAGGGTCGTATCCGCACTCACACCCGTCGTTCCGCCAACATGAAGATTTCGGCTGCGGCTCAGTCCACGTGCCCCCGTTGCGGCGCTGTTAAGCTCCCGCACCACGTGTGCCCCAGCTGCGGTTTCTACAAGGACCGCGAGGTTATCGTTACCGAGTAACGGTATACTCTGGATGCGATGCCGTTCCAAATGGAACCACAATGGCCGGCTCAATGAGTCGGCCATTTTTGTATAAGGAGCATGTATATGAGTAACGTTCGCGTTTGTGTAGACGTTGTGGGTGGAGACGAGAAACCTCAGGTTGTTCTCGATGGTATCGAGGCTGCACTTGCCGCCGATCCCGATATCGAGGTCTTGGCAGCTGGCCCCGCCGAAATCGTCAATCCCTTTGCTGCTTCCCACGCACGTGTTGAGGCCCTTGAGGCACCCGACGTTATCGCCATGGATGACGATCCCATTCGCGCCGTGATGACTAAACGCAAGTCGTCGATCGTGCTGTCGTGTCGCGCCATTAAGAAGGGCAACGCGGATGCGTTCTTCTCCGCCGGTTCCACCGGTGCCATGACCGCCGCTGCCACCGCCTATGTGACGCCGTTTAGGTATCAGGCCGAAGGCAAGAAGCAGCCGGTGCGCCCCTGTCTGACCAATGCGCTGCCCAATCGTGCCGGCGGTCTGACGGTGCTGTGCGATATGGGCGCCAACCCCGATGTCGAGGTCGATGACATGGTGCGTTTTGCCCAGATGGGTAGCGCCTATGCCCGCGTCGTCCTGGGCATCGAGCATCCCCGCGTGGGCCTGCTTGCCAACGGCACCGAGGACGAGAAGGGCTCCAACTTTACCAAGGCTTGCTTCCCGGCCATGAAAGCCGCCGTTCCCGGCTTTGTTGGTAACTGCGAGGGAACGGACATCACCTCGGGTAACTTCGATGTCGTCGTTGCCGATGGCATGTCGGGCAATATTGCGCTCAAGGCCACCGAGGGCGCTGCCAAGTTTTTGCTGCAGGAGCTCAAGGGCGTGTTTATGTCTTCGCTTGGCACCAAGATCGCCGCGCTGCTCATTAAAAAGCAGATGCGCGAGATAAAGGCCAAGCTTTCGGGCGACGCCAAGGGCGGCGCGATTCTTTTGGGCCTGCGCGGCGTGGTCCTGATCGGCCATGGCGCCACCTCGGTCGAGGCTGTCAAAAACGGTACGCTCGCGGCGGCCGAAGCCGTGCGCGCGGGGCTGGTCGAGAACGTCGCCAACTCCATGGACGGTATCGTTTTATAACAGCGGCGTTATGCGCCTCGGGGCGTGCGTCGTGGGGTAGAATCAGAACCGTGTCTTGGTACCGCCCGGGCGGTACCATTCTTTTGGTATTCATGCACTATGAGAGGAAGCGCTATGGATCGCTCCGAAATCTTCGACAAGATCGCCGAGGTCGCTGCTGACGTTCTGGGCGTCGATGTTGCCGAAATTAGCGATGAGACCACCTTTGACGACCTCGATGCCAACTCGCTCGAGCGCCTGCAGCTGGTTACGGCTATCGAGGACGAGTTCAACCTCGAGATCGATGACGAGACCCTGCTCTCGCTCAACTCTGTCGCCGACGCCGTCGACGCTATCGAAAACGCCAGGGAGGCCTAGGTCTTGGCTTTGTCTGAACGACTTACGCGCGCCCAGGAAATTCTGGGCCACGAGTTCAATAATAAGGTGCTGCTGCGCGCGGCCCTTACGCATCCCTCGGCAGTCGAGGGCCAGCCGGTTTCTGCCAGCTATGAGCGCCTTGAGTTCTTGGGCGATTCCATTTTGGGCGCTGTGGTCGCACGCTCCCTGTTTGAGTCCTATCCGGAGTTTGACGAGGGTAAGCTCACGCGTCTAAAGGTATCGCTCGTTTCGGGCGCCACGCTGTCCGAGGTGTCCCACGAGCTGGGCATCGACGACATCATCATCTTTGGCGCCTCCGAGACCGGTACCGGTGCGCGCGGCCTGCATTCGGCGCTCGAGAACGTCTACGAGTCGCTTGTGGGCGCGCTGTATCTGGACGCCGGCTGGGACGTTGCGGCAGAGTTCATTCACCGTACGCTTAAGCCGCATTTGGCTTCTGAGCGTGCCGAGCATCCTGCGAACCCCAAGTCGTTTTTGCAGGAGTGCGTGCAGGCCGACGGCCATGAGCCCCCGGCGTACAAGCTGGTTGGCTCCGAGGGGCCGGCACATGCGCCCACCTTTACCGCTGTGGTGTTGATCGATGGCATTCGCCAGGGTCGCGGCACCGGTTCCTCTAAGAAGGAAGCCGAGGCAGCCGCCGCACTCGAGGCGCTCGACCGCATGGGCTACACCACTAACGGTGTGATTCTCAACAAGAAGCCTGTTTAAGCGAGGAACCGTGTATCTCAAGTCCCTCACGCTCAAAGGGTTCAAGTCGTTCGCCGACCGCGCCCACATGTCGTTTGAACCGGGCCTGACGGTCATCGTCGGCCCCAACGGCTCGGGAAAATCGAATATCTCCGATTCAATCCTATGGGTTCTGGGCGAGCAGAGCGCCAAGCAGCTGCGCGGCCAGGCCATGGAGGATGTTATCTTCTCGGGCTCGTCAGCGCGCAAACCGGTGGGCGTGGCCGAGGTCACGCTGGTGCTCGACAACTCTGACCATGTGCTGCCCGTCGACTTTGACGAGGTCGCCCGCCGCATGTATCGCTCGGGCGAGAGCGAGTACCTCATCAATTCGAGTCCGTGCCGCCTGATGGACATTCAGGACATCCTGCACGATTCGGGCCTGGGCAAGGATACGCATTCCATCATCAGCCAGGGCAAGCTCGACGCCATTTTGCAGAGCCGCCCCGAGGAGCGCCGCGCCCTCATCGAGGAGGCCGCCGGCATCTCCAAGCACAAGCGCCGCAAGGAGCGTGCGCTCAAAAAGATTAAGTCGATGGACGAGCACCTGACGCGTGCCCGCGACATCAATAAGGAAATCGCCCGTCAGCTGCGACCGCTGGAGCGTCAGGTCGATCGCGCGCGCAAGTACAAAGAGCTGTCCTCGCGCGCGAATGAGCTTACGCAGATGCTGGCTGTCGACGAGCTGCGTTCGCTGCAGTCGCAGTGGAACGACCTGGAGAGCCGCTCCAAGGAAGGTGCCGCCGAGCTTGAGCTTGCGCAGTACCGCATGGGCGAAAAGGAGCGCGAGCTCGAGAAGCTCCAGGTCATGCTCGAGGAAAAGGGCCTGTTTGTGGGCGACCTGGGCGAGCAGCGCCGCCACATGCAAGATGTGGTCGGCCGCATTAACTCCGACATGCGACTGCTCGAGGAAAAGGGCCACAACATGGTGTCGCGCCTGTCTGACATGCGCGGTCAGATTTCGAGCTCCGAGCATCAGCGTCGTCGCGTGGTCGAGGAGCTCGAGGACGCGCGTGCCCAGCTTGAGGAAGTGACCGGTGCGCACATGCAGGTCCAGGAGGACGTTGACGCCGCCGGTCCTGCCGCTGCTGACAATCAGATTTCGCAACTCACGCGCGAGCAACGCGATGTGCAGCGCGTGGCCGATAATGCCGCGCTCGAGCTCGCCAAGGTGAAGGATTCCTTGAGCAATGCCGAGGTCGAGGACAACATGTATGCCTCGCGCCTGGAGCAGATTGACGAGCAGCTCGAGGAGGTCACGGCCTCGCTCGAGAGCCGTCGCGACCGCGCCGAGGAGCTTGAGGGCGCTCTTGAGGAAGCGCGCCAGGCTCAGGTCGATGCGCGTGAGGCCGCCGAGGCGGCACGCGCGGCCCTGAAGGACCTGCGTGCCCGCGAGAGTGAGGCGCGCAACAAGTTATCCGAGGTGCGCTCGGAGCTTGCCAGCCAAAAGAAACTCGATGCCCGCATGGCTGACAGCTCGCCGCTGGTGAGCCGTCTGGTGGGTGCGCTGGGCGATGATGTCTCGGGTCGTCTGGGCGACGTGCTCGAGGCCCCGCGCGAGCTTGAGGGCTTGGTTGAGCAATTGCTCGCCGGCGATATCGATGCGCTGCTGTTCGACGATACGTCCGCGCTTGAGCGTGCCGGTCGTGCCGCTCTGGACCAGAAGAAGGCTTCGGGCGAGGCGCTGCTGGTGGCGCGCGGCGTGAGCGGCTCTACCGCCGCTGAGGGCGCTGCCGGTACCCGTCTGGTTGATCGTCTGTCCGTGCGCGCAGGCTACGGTCCCGTCGTCGAGGCGTTGCTCGGCGGATATTACGTAGTGGACGATCTTGCTGCCGCGCTGTCGGCGCCGGTCGTTGACGGTGTGACCTACGTGACTCCTGATGGCGCCCGCGTAAGCTGTGGCGGCCTGGTGCGTGTGGGGCTAGATGCCGGCGAGGCCTCGGGTGCTCTGGAGCGCAAGCGTCGCATTCGCGAGCTGGAGGGCCTGGAGCCCGATCTGGCTGCCGTGTTTGAGCATGTGTCGGATCAGGTCGTCGAGGCCAATGCGGCCGTTGAGGAAGCGCGTGCCGCCGAGGGCGATGCCGCCGGCGAGATCGCCCGTCTTGAGGGCGAGCGCCGCTCGCTGCTCTCCGAGATCGGCCGCTTGGAGCAAAGCGCCAACAATGCCGAGGTCGAGCGCGTGCGCATCTCCAAGCGCCGCGAGCAGGCCTCCGAGGCCGTTCGCTCTGCGCGCCCGCGCGTGGACGAGCTCACCCGTTCGCGTGACGAGGCCCGTGCGCAGGCAAGCGATCTGGGCTTGCAGATTGCCGAGACTAACGACGAACTCGACCGCGTTCGCCGTGACGATTCCGAGGCTGCCGGCAAGCTCGCCGACGCCAAGGTTCGCCTAGCCCAGACGAGCGAACGCCTGCGTTCGCTGAAGGGCCGTGTGCCCGACTTGGAGCATCGTCTTGAGGGCATCGACCGTCGTATCCGCGGAACACGCCAGGCTTCGCGCTCGCTCGAGCTGCTGCGCCTGCGCGTCGATCCCATGCACGAACGCTATTCTGCCCTGTTGGAACGCGCGTCGGATTGGGCAGCGCGCCTGCGTGACCAGGCCTCTCTGGAGGAGGCGGACTCCGCTTCGCTCAAGAAGACCATCGAGGATGCCAAGGCAGAGGTTGCCCGCGCTAAGGAGCGGGTCGATACCGCCTCCGCCACGCAAAACGAGTTCAAGGTCGCGCGTGGCAAGCTCGAGGTGCAGGTAGAGGCCGCCATTAAGGCCATTACCGCCGATGGCACCACGGTACTAGAGGAAGCGCTCATGCTTCCGGCGCCCACGGACCGCGATGCCGCCGAGCGCGAACTCAACCAGCTCGTGCGTCAGATCAACAACCTGGGCCCTGTGAACCAGGTTGCCATGGAGGAGTACGAGCAGCTCAAGCGCCGCGCCGATTACATCGAGGAGCAGCTGGCCGATCTGGAGAGCGCGCGCAAGGCGCTCACCAAGATCACGGTGGCCATTGATCGCAAGATGCGGAAGGCCTTCCTGGTGACGTTTGAGAAGGTCGACGCGAACTTCCGCGAGATCTTCGCTATGCTCTTCCCGGGCGGTCAGGCTCATCTGGAGATGACCGATCCCGAGCATCCTGCCGAGACGGGTATCGAGGTCGTGGCGCAGCCGCGCGGCAAGCGCATCACCAAGATGATGCTCATGTCGGGCGGCGAGAAGAGCCTGACGGCGCTCGCCCTGCTCTTTGCCGTGTACCGCACGCGCACGGTGCCGTTCTATGTGCTGGACGAGGTCGAGGCGGCACTCGATGACGCCAACCTGTCCAAGCTCATCGGCGCGCTCGATGTGTTGCGTTCCGATACGCAGCTCTTGGTCATTTCGCATCAGCGCCGTACTATGGAGGACGCTGACGTCCTCTATGGCGTCTCGATGCAAGCCGACGGCGTCAGTCGCGTCGTCTCGCAAAAACTCGATCGCGAAACCGGAAAGGTCGTGAATGCATAATGGGATTCTTCGATGCTCTCTCGCGCGGACTTGAGCGCAGTCGCGAGGCCCTCAACGAGGTCTTTTACTTTGGCGGCGAGGTCGACGAGGATTTTTGGGAGGACCTGGAGGACACCCTCGTCATGGGTGACATGGGCGCCGAGGTCGCCATCAAGGTCTCCGATGACCTGCGCGATGCCGCGGCCAAGAAGAACCTCAAGACCGCCCCGCAACTCCGTCGCGCCCTGGCCGAGCAGCTTGAGCAGCACTTTGTGCCCACCGAGCGCGATCCGTTCTCCGATACGCCGAGCTGCGTGCTGTTTGTGGGCATTAACGGTGCCGGCAAGACCACGACGGTCGGTAAGATCGCGAGCGCCATGGCCGCCCGCGGCAAGAATGTCGTGATCGGCTCTGCCGATACGTTCCGCGCCGCCGCCATCGAGCAGCTCGATGTGTGGGGCCAGCGCGCTGGCGTCCCCGTCATCAAGCGCGACCGCGGCTCCGACCCGGCAAGTGTTTGCTACGACGTGCTCGACGAGGCCGACAAGCGCGGCAGCGACCTGGTGCTTATCGACACTGCCGGTCGTCTGCACACGAGCCCCGAGCTCATGCGCGAGCTTGCCAAGGTGGTTAACGTGACGCGTAAGCGCGCCGCCAATATGGCCGCCGGCCCCATGCCCGTCTCAGTCGTGCTCGTGATCGATGCCGCCACCGGCCAGAACGGTCTGAACCAGGCGCTCGAGTTTAACGAGGCACTGGGCCTGGACGGTATTATCATGACGAAGCTCGACGGCACGGCTAAGGGCGGTATCGCCATGGCCGTGGCCGAGAAGCTCAAGCTCCCGATCCTGCGCGTGGGCGTGGGCGAGCAGGTCGATGACCTGCAGGAGTTCAATGCCAAAGATTTCTGCCGCGCCCTGGTGGGCGAGTCCAATTAAGGAGTGACTAGTGTTTGATTCCCTGAGCGATCGCCTCAACGACACATTTGACCGCCTGCGCGGCAAGGGCAAGCTGACCGAGGCCGATATCACCTCGGCCATGCGCGACATTCGCATGGCGCTGCTCGAGGCCGACGTCAACTTCAAGGTCGTCAAGGAGTTCGTCGCCAAGACCAAGGAGCGCTGCATGACCGCCGAGGTCATGGAGTCGCTGTCGCCGGCGCAAAACGTCGTCAAGATCGTGCTCGACGAGCTCACCGAGATGTTTGGCTCCACAGAGAGCAAGCTCGTCTTTAGCAACCGCATTCCCAATGTCATCATGCTCGTGGGTCTGCAGGGCTCCGGTAAGACCACGGCGGCCGTAAAGCTGGCCTACCTGCTCAAGAAGCAGGGCCGCTCGCCGCTGCTCGCCGCGTGCGACGTCTACCGTCCTGCCGCTGCCGACCAGTTGGCCACGCTCGGTGGTGAGATCGGCGTGCCGGTCTTCCGCGGTGACGGCGCGCACCCGGTCGACATCGCCAAGGGCGCCATCCAGGAGGCCGTCGACCACCTGCGCGACGTGGTCATCGTCGATACCGCCGGTCGTCTTCAGATCGACGAGCAGATGATGCAGGAGGCCGTCGACATCAAGAAGGCCGTCAAGCCCGACCAGGTGCTGATGGTCGTCGATGCCATGACCGGCCAGGATATCGTCAATGTGGTCTCGACGTTTGCCGAGCGCACCGACTTTGATGGCGTGATTATCTCCAAGCTCGACGGCGACGCCCGTGGCGGTGGCGCACTTTCGGTGCGTCAGGTGACCGGCAAGCCCATCAAGTTTGTGAGCATGGGCGAGAACCCCGATTCGCTGGAGCCGTTCTACCCCGATCGCATGGCCAAGCGAATCTTGGGCATGGGTGATGTCGTCGGCATTATCGAGAAGGCCCAGGAGGCAGCCGATGCAGAGCAGCTTGAGGCTGCCGAGCGTATGCTGCGCGAGGGCTTCACCATGAACGATATGCTCGACCAGATGAAAGCCGTCAAAAAGATGGGCGGCATGAAGGGTATCCTGGGCATGCTTCCCGGTGGCCAGCGCGCGCTCAACCAGATGGGCGGCAACTTGGACGAGGGCATCTTCGACAAGAACGAGGCCATCATCATGTCGATGACCAAGGAGGAGCGCCTGCGTCCCTCCATCATCAACGGCCAGCGCCGCGCGCGTATCGTCAAGGGCGCCGGTGTGACCCCCACTGAGGTCAATAGCCTTATGAAGCAGTGGGGCGAGATGAACAAGATGATGGGCCGCATGCGCACGATAGCCAATCAGGCACAGGCCGGCGGTAAGAAGGGCAAAAAGGGTAAGAAGGGCAAAAAGATGCGCATGCCCAATATTCCCGGTCTGGATGCCATGGGCCTGGGCGGCATGGGCGGCCTGGGAATGGGCGGTCCTAAGTCCGATATGGACCTGCTGTGCCAGATGGAAGCGCAGATGCGTAATAAAAAGTAGCGACTGGTAGAGTCGTGTATGGCGAAGGCCGCCTGGATGATATTCCAGGCGGCCTTCGTCGTTTGTTCGCAGGTTGTCGCACGCGCGGAAGCGTGTTGACGTTGAGATGCTTGCCGCTAGTGGCAGTCGCAGCCTTCGTGCCCGTTATGGTCGTGATGGCCGTGGCAGCCGCAGG
>CABRWN010000077.1 GCA_902474645.1 uncultured Collinsella sp. | reverse complement strand
GTACCCATCGCATAGGCTCGAACCCGAGTGATTGCCAGTGTTTTGGGGCATGGCTGCGGCGTTGTTTGCCGCGAATGTCAGCTTTGGGCGTATCATCGTGGACATCTCGCATAACCTCGTTGCAAGGGAGATACGCCCCATGGCTACAGAACAGTCTTCTTCGCGTTCATGGATGTCCGACGCCGCGATCTATCAGATCTACCCGCGCTCGTTTAAGGATTCGACTGGTTCGGGTCTGGGCGATATCGCGGGCATTACCCAGCAGATGGACTATCTTGAGCGGCTGGGTATCGAGGCCATCTGGCTGAGCCCGTTTTACCCATCGCCTCTTGTCGATGGTGGCTATGATGTGGCGGACTACTGCGATGTCGATCCACGTCTCGGCTCGCTTGACGACTTCGATGACATGATCGCTGCGGCTCACGCGCGCGGCATCAAGGTCATCGTCGACATCGTGCCCAACCATTCATCCAGCCAGCACCCCTGGTTCAAAGCCGCTCTTGCCGCCGGCCCCGGATCGCCCGAGCGCGCCCGTTATATCTTCCGCGATGGTCGCGGCGAGCACGGTGAGCTGCCTCCCACCAATTGGAATGCCAACTTTGGCGGCCCCGCCTGGACGCGTGTTGCGGACGGTCAGTGGTATCTGCACATGTTTACGCCCGAGCAGCCGGACTTTGACTGGTCATGTCCCGAGGTTCATGCGCTCTTTTGCGACGTCCTGGCGTTTTGGAGCGATCGAGGCGTCGACGGCTTTCGCATTGACGTGGCGCAGGGTCTCGCCAAGGATCTCGACCGCGATGACCTCGACCGGTGGCATCTCGCCGAGGGCGATGACATGGTTGACGACGGCACCCATCCGCTGTGGGACCGCAATGAGGTCCACGAGATCTATCGCGAGTGGCGCCGCGTGTTCGACCGCTATAATCCGCCGCGCAGTGCCGTTGCCGAGGCGTGGGTGCTGCCCGAGCGCCAGTATCTCTATGCGCGTCCCAGCGAGCTTGGCCAGACATTCAACTTTGAGTTTGCCAAGGCCACTTGGACCTATGATGACATGCACACTGCAATCGAGAAGGGCTTGAAGGCAGCCGTCGAATCCGATTCCGCCTCGACCTGGGTGCTCTCCAACCACGACGTGCCGCGCGTGGCGACACGCTATGCCCTGCCGCAAATCAAGGCGACGCGCTACCACCAGATTGCGCTCGACTGGCTCTTACGCGACGGGTCGTCTTATGACGAGGACCGTGAACTCGGCGAGCGCCGCGCGCGGGCGGCCCTTTTGCTTGAGCTGGCGCTTCCGGGCTCGGCATACGTGTATCAGGGTGAGGAGCTCGGCCTTTTTGAGGTGGCTGATATCCCGTGGGCTGCACTCGAAGATCCCAGTGCAACCAATACGCACGGACCGAAGCGCGAGAAGGGGCGCGACGGCTGTCGTGTGCCCCTGCCGTGGGTAGCGGCGGGCGGTCCCGTGCAGGGCGGTTTTCACCGGCGGACGCCGATGCGGCGCCCCATCTGCCGCAGCCTGCATGGTTTTCCGATTGCGCTGTCGATAGGGAAGAAGCGGACCCGACATCGATGCTTGCGCTCTATCGTGACGCCCTCTGGCTGCGGCGCAAGCTGCGCGGGTGCGCCAACGATCTTGCGTGGCTCGATCTTGACGGGCGCACCGGTCTTGCGGATGGCGCCGAGGGCGCCGAGGGCGGCGTCATCGCCTATCGCCGCGACAATGGCTGGGCGTGTGTGACGAACTTCGGTGCAGCACCCGTGGAGCTGCCGGCGGGCAGGGTCCTGCTCACCTCATCACCGCTTGCAGACGGCAGGCTCGCGCAGGACAGCTCTGCCTGGATCATGCTCGGTGAGATGTAGGGGTCTCTTGCGGCGAGTTTGCGTTTGCCTGCGCCTTCCGTGGTGGCTGATGTCTTCGCGAGGTTCGCGAGGGCGTTGCAGAACTTTTCAAAAAAAGTTCTTGCATAGGATGCGGGCATCACGTAAGATTAATCCTCGTAAGCGGACATGGCTCAGTTGGTAGAGCACAACCTTGCCAAGGTTGGGGTCGCGGGTTCGAGCCCCGTTGTCCGCTCCATTTGGGCGTTTAGCTCAGGGGGAGAGCGCTTCCCTGACACGGAAGAGGTCAGAAGTTCAAATCTTCTAACGCCCACCAAATGTTCGCAGCCCAGAGGCTATGTCCTCTGGGCTGTTTTGTTTTATGTCGCCAAATGGGTCGCCAAATCGCCGGCAAAAGGTACCTCGATTCATGAAAGAGCGGTCCTGAGCGTCTGTTTAGCCTTGTCATCTCAATCGAGTGGGGGTTGACCGTTTTGAACATAACCGTGCACCTCGTTGATGTTTCTGCGATCGATCCCGGCGTGACCGTTGATATGGCATCAATCGCGGGACGCTATGCCTTACGTGCCTCCAATGAGGATCTCCCAATTGCGTCTCGGAGGGAAGCCGCAGGCGTGGGTCTGCTGCTTCGTGACGCCCTGGGTGTCTTCGACGACACCCGGCTTGCGCGTTCTGCTTTCGGCAAGATCGAGCTTGCGGATGGGGAGGCACCCTCTATTTCCATTTCACATGGCGGAAGCGTGGCCGTCCTCGCTGTTTCCGATGTTGCTCGGTCGGTCGGAGGACCTATTGGCGTGGATATCGAGGCGATCGATGAGATTGCTCCCGTTGCGGTTGGGCGTATGGTGAACGACGACGAGCGCGCGTGGATTAACGCTGCTCCCAATTTGCAAGAACGCAATCTTCGCATGAGTCAGACGTGGACGCGCATCGAGGCCATCCTCAAGGCTGAAGGCGTCGGGTTTTCGATTGACCCTCGCAAAGATGGCATGCCCGGCGGATGGAATACTTCGTCGGTGACATACGGTCGCTGCGTCATCTCTTGTGCGGCACGCTCTAAGCCTCGTATCGTCGTCAAGGAGCATGCCTTTCGGGTAGCATAGGAGCCAATCGTCAATAGGGGAGGCCGCTATGTCACTGAACGCTCAAAACGATATTGCTTCACGGATCGAGGATGCCGTCTTTGAACTTATGGCGACAACTCCGGTGCAGTCGATTAAGGTGGCCGAGGTACTTCGCCTTGCCCATACATCCAAATCGACGTTCTATCGCTGTTATCGCTCCGTCGATGATGTGGTTAAACGTTTTGAAGATGAGCTGCTCCAGAATATGCAGGACATCAATGATGTTGCGCTGGAGGCTCGTTTTGGCGATGCGCAGCTGGACCCTACGCCCACGATGATCAAGCGCATGGAGATCCTCAAGGCTAATCGCTCGAAAGTTTTGGCACTTAACAGCGATAACGGCGATCCGGTGTTTGCTCACAAGGCAACGATCTTTATGCATGACTATTTTCGCAATCGGCTTCGCTCGACATTTTCCGATGAAACGGACCTTGACCTGTATCTAGCCTTTGCGCTTGCGGGTCACCATAACCTCATTCAGTATTGGCTCGAGGCCCGGCCCGACCTTGAGGCGCGCACCGTTGCTGCCGCCCTCAATCGCATGTTCTACGCACCACTCTTTGTCGACGATGCATCGCGTCATTGGCACCCACGTATTCCCGATTTTGAAAGGCCGGTCGCGTGAGCGGTCGATATTTGGGGATAAACGGTTGTATTCAGGGCGAGTTTTAGATATCTCTGATCATTAGCTCAAATAATACGATTCCGTTTATCTGCTATTTGGAACGCCTAGCCCCGATATGTCCCATATGATGGGACACATCGGGGCTATTTGTCTCACGTGTCACGTTTAACCCCTCATAAACTAAAGCTACGTTCAAAAGAACCACTGCAGTAGTTCAACGTGTGACGGCACAGAAAAGCCGCGAGCGCTCTCTCACCTTCGCTCGCGGCCGGACTGCGCCATCACTCCGTACACCTTCACATGATTAGGATGTGATATTCAGTGGTTACGCTCGGAAAGAACATGCGCAGCGTCTCGATTGTAGGCGTGGGCTGCACCCCGTTCAAGGATTTTGAGGAGCATCCCGAGACCCAGGGTATTGGCGAGGGCGAGGCGTTTGGCTATGCGGCCCTCGAGGCAATTGCCGATGCCGGTCTTGAGCCCCGCGATATCGACTTTTTCTATCACGGCAGCGCCAATCCGTATCTCGTTGGCGATTGCATTACCCCCAACATGCAGGTTGCCGATTGGTTTGGCGTTCGTGCCAAGGGCTCCGTCCATCATTCCGAGGCTTGCTGCACGGGTTATGTCGCCCTTGAGCAGGCCGTGATGGCGGTTGCTTCCGGTGCTTACGACGTTGTCCTTACGGGTGCCTGCGATTTGGCTTCGACTCTTCCCGTCGAGCATATGCCCTCCCATATTCGTCAGGACTTTACGCTCGACGTCATGATTCCCTCGCTCGATAAGATCTATGACCGCGCGTATGGTCGCCCGCTCGATGGTGCCTTTGGCGTGTCGTTCGACAACTGGATCAACGAGTATTCGATGCAGTACGACCTTGCCGCCGATCAGATTGATGACGCCCTGAACGGCCTTACCAAGAGCCTTCGCCGCGGTGCCGTCCTGAATCCCCTTGCCTGGTACGAGACTACGGTCGAGGAGGACGCGAAGGCAGCCGGGTTCGATACCGCCGACGAGTATCTCAAGAGCATGTATAACCCGCGCGTTACGCAGTACCTGCGTGTTACCGGCTTTGAGAAGAAATGCGACGGTGCCGCAGCTGTTGTCGTGATGCCCACGGAGAAGGCCAAGGCCATGGGCGTGCCGTATGCGCCTATTGAGGTTCTGGGTACGGGCGCTTCTGCGGTCGAGGCCGGCCTGCTTCACAACGAGCACTGGGCTACCGAGCTTGCCGCCAAGCAGGTCTACGACCTTACCGGCGTGAGCCCCGACGAGATCGACCTGTTTATGTGCAATGACTTCTTCCTTGCTTCAGAGATCGTCTCGGCTGAGGAGTGCGGCTATATTCCGCGCGGCGAGGCTTGGAAGTACGCGATCGATGGTCGCACCGCTTTTGACGGCGATAAGCCCATCAACCCGCACGGTGGTCGTTGCAACTTCGGTCACGCCCATGGCGCATCCGGCATCGCCGATATCGTTGAGGTCGTCAAGCAGATGCGTGGCGTCGCCGGTGCTACCCAGATGAAGAAGGTTCCCGAGACGGCGTTCCTGCGCGGTTTTGGCGGTTCTCAGAACGTGCGCTGCCAGATTCTTCGTACCGTCGCCTAAGCGACCGCGGTTTTCGATTTCCCATAAGGAGTATTCTCATGCAACTCAAAGATATGGAGCCCGTGGTCAAGAAGTTCTACACGGGTCTTGAAGAGGGCATCTATTGGGCGCGCCAGTGCCCCGAGTGCGGAGCCGTCGAGTTTCCGCCCCACCTTGCCTGCAATGCCTGCGGCTATCACAAGACCGATTGGGTCCAGGTTTCCGGTCACGGCCATCTGATCGATTTTACCTTGCCTGGTCCGCAGAACGACAAGCCCTACCTCAAGGAGTATGGCAAGTACGCCTACGGCGCCGTCGATATCGACGAGGGTTCTCAGTACACCTACGTCATCTACGGCATTACCAAGAAGAAGGCCCCCGAGATTCGCGCCAAGCTCATGGCGGGCCAGACCGTGGGCGTCCACGCCAAGGTCATCGACCGTCCTGGCTACAAGGAGCTTACGTTCGAGCTTGACGACTAGGCTTTCAACCCTTTTAACAATTCGATTCCTCTCTTAGGCCACGGCGGGACCCATGTCTCCAGCCCGCCGTGGCCGCCCCTCTTTTTCGATTGAAAGGCACCATCATGAACGAAGAACTCACTCAGCAGATCTGCGATTTTGCCAAGTCCGCCTACAACTATGACGGCGATGTGACCCCTGAGACGACGTTTGAGACCCTGGGCAAGGGCTCGATGAAGATGATCGCGCTGACCTCCATGATCGAGAACGAACTCGATGCCGAGGTTCCCGTTCGCGAGGTCATGGTCATGAAGACCATCGGCGAGCTTATCGAGCGTACTGCCGAAGAGATGGAGTAACTGCCATGGACCTGATGCAGACCCTGCGCGAGCAGGCTGCCGCCAAGCCTATGCGCGTTGCTTTTCCCGAGGGCGAAAACGAGACCATGATGCAGGCGGTCGCAAAGATCGCTGCCGAGCGTCTCGCCGAATGTGTGCTGGTCGGCGACGGCGGTAAGCTCAAGGAGCTTGCCGATGAGCGCGGCATCTCCCTTGACGGTATCGAGATTGTCGATGTGACCGACGAGGAGGCGAACGCCGCTTGTTGCGAGCGCTACCTTTCGCATCCGGATTGCAAGTTTAAGCCCAAGGGCGCTGCGCGCCGTATGACGCGTCCGCTTGAGCGCGCCCTGATTTTGCAGGTGCTCGGCGATGTCGACGTTATGTTCGCCGGCATCGATAACGCCACGGGCGACATCATCCTAGCGGGACAGACCATCGTCGGCCTTGCCGATGGGGTGGACACCGTGAGCTCGTGCGGTATCGCCGACATTCCCAACTGGAACGGCGGCGAAGGTGGCCTTTTGGCTTTTGGCGATTCCGCCGTTTGCGTCGACCCTACGAGCGAGGAGCTCGCCTCAATCGCGATTTCGTCGAGCGAAACGGTGCGCTCGCTGACCGGATGGGATATCCGTTGCGCGCTGCTTTCGCATTCGACTGACGGCTCGATGGACAATGAGCTTGTCGACAAGGTGCGTCGCGCTCGCGAGATTGCCAACGATCGCCGTCCCGACCTTGCCATCGACGGCGAGTTCCAGTTTGATTCGGCGATTAACCCCAAGGTTGCGGCCAAGAAGGTGCATCGTGAGTCCGCTGTTGCGGGCCAAGCCAACGTAGTTATCTGGCCCGATATCAATGTGGGCAATATCGGCGTCAAGATCATCCAGAATCTGACCGGCGCCAATGCTTACGGTCCCATGCTTCAGGGCTTCAAGAAGATCGTGTGCGATTGCTCGCGCTCTGCGCCCGTCGATGAGATCGTCGGCAACGTGGTGATGAGCTGCATGCGCGCTCAGGCGCTTAAGGAGGCTTAAGGTATGTCCGATAAAAAGACTCCCTGGCGCATCCTGGTAATCAACCCGGGTTCCACTTCCACGAAGGTGGGCGTTTTTGAGGGCGAGGAGTGCAGGCTCAGTAAGAACGTTGCGCACGATGCGAAGGACCTTGCCCAGTTCGACGGGGTTTCGGCTCAGATGCCGTATCGCTGCGATCTGATTCTTGGAGCACTGGAGGAGGCGGGCCTAAAGCTCGAGGACTTTAATGCTTTTGTCGGTCGCGGCGGTGGCTTGCTTTCGCTGCCCGGTGGTACGTATGCCATCAATGAGGTCATGCTCGAGCATGCTCGCGTTGGCGCAAATGGCATTCAACACCCGGCGCAGCTGGGACCCCAGATTGCCTACGAATTTGCCGTGAAATGTGGCAAGCCCGCCTTTGTGGTGAATCCTCCCGATACTGACGAGCTGTGCGACCTCGCACGTATGACGGGCATTAAGGGCGTGTATCGAAACGTGCACCTGCACGCCCTTAATCTCAAAGAGACCGCCATCCGCCATGCGGCAAAGCTCGGCCGCCCCTATGATGAGTGCAACTTCATTGTTTGCCATATCGGCGGCGGCATCTCTATCTCGGCTCATCTTAAGGGCAAGATGGTGGACGGCAACGACATCGTTGGCGGCGAGGGTCCCATGGCGCCGACGCGCTGCGGATCGGTTCCCGCGATCGAGGTCGCGAAGTATACGGCAGAGCATGGTCTCGACGTTGCCCGCGCCCATTGCATGAAGACCGGTGGCTTCGTTGACCTTTTGGGTACCTCCGATGCCATCGAGGTGTGCGAACGTGCTGCAGCGGGCGATAAGGCCGCAGCTCGCGCCTGGGATGCAATGGTTTACCAAATCTGCAAGTGGATTGGCGAGATGGCTTGCGTGCTGAAGGGCGACGTCGACGGCATCTTGCTCGGAGGCGGCATGGTCCACAGCAAGGAGCTCGTTGCCTCGATTGAGGAGTGCTGCTCTTGGATCGCCCCCGTATCGGCTTATCCCGGCGAGTTTGAAGTCGAGGCAATGGCCGCTGGTGCCTGTCGCGTGCTCGATGGTGTCGAGGAAGCGCTCGTGTACAGCGGAGAGCCCGTGTTCACCGGATTCAACGACTGATAGTGCTGTGTTTGGGGCGGCCGATGATGACGTCCGGCCGCTCCGGCCCTTTTCTCTAAGTGTAAGGATGGATCATGGATAAAACCAAGATCAAGTACCTGGTGGGCATTTATGCTGCCGCCATGTGCATTATGGGCATGTTGGTGCCCGTCCCCATCGTGGCCTCTGTCGCGGCGGCGTTTCCCGACGAAAACATCGCTGCCGTCCAGATGATCATCGGCATCATCCCGTTGATGATGGCACTGTCCGCCATGCTCGTCTCTTCACAGCTTGCCTCTCGCGTGTCCAAGAAGAAGACGACGCTTGTCGGTCACGTTATCGTGATGCTGGCAGGCGCCTCGGTGCTGGTGTTCCACGACTCGCTCGGCCAGGTCTTAGCGGCTTCTGCTGTCATGGGCCTTGGTCTCGGCGCCGTGCAGAATTCAACGGACGCTCTTATCGCGGATTACTTTGGCGGAAAGCAGCGCTCGTTTGTCATGGGCATCTACTCCACTTTTGTCGCACTTGGCGGCATTATCTGGACGATGGTTTCCGGCATCTTGGGTTCTGCCGAGTGGTTCCATAGCTATGCGGCGTACTTCATCATGATCATTTTCATCGTGATCGAGGCTGTTTGCCTTCCCGAGGGCCATCTTGAGCCTAAGCGTAAGGTCAACGTGTTTGCCAACATGCCCAAAGAGGTCGCAATTATCACGGTCATGAGCTTTGTGTTCGTACTCACGTTCCAGCTCTTTAGCTCCAATGTCTCGCTGCTTGTCGTGGGTCGCGGCTTTGGCGGCACTGTTGAGGCTGGCCTCGCTTCGACCGTCATGACGGTCGCCGGCATTGCGGCTGGCCTTTTGGTGGGCCCGTTGTTTGCCAAGTTCAAGAACCTGTCGATGCCGATCGCGTGGGGCGTGACGCTCGTTGGCCTGGGCCTGACGCTGGTTGCACCCGCCTTTATGGTGCTGTGCGTTGCGGGCTTTGTCGTCGCTCTTGGCAAGGAGACATACGTACCGCTGGAGGGCAATTTTGCCGCCGGCAACTCTGCTCCCGAGGGACGTGCGTTTAACCTCGCCATTGGCATGGCGGGCATCAACTTTGGCATGGCACTGTCTCCCATTGTGTTTGAGGCCGTGACGTCGCCGTTTGGTGCAACGATTGACCAGAAGTTCATCGCTGGCATGATCGTCTGCGCGGCTTGTGTCGTCTTTGGCGCCATTAAGTATCGCAAGCTCACTCCGGCCCAGCTTGCCGAGGCCGAGAAGA